>NZ_NCAS01000011.1:0-204268 GCF_002255515.1 Acidiphilium sp. 20-67-58
ATAGGCGTATCGCTCCTCAGGGAGGTTCTGGCAGGCTTGGACACCCGCCACGATACGCCGCCTTCTCAAACCTCATCACCTATTTTCAGCCATAGCCCAGCCCGACGTGGTGATCAGCACACCCTTCTGGGCACCGTAATTGACCAGCGCACCGAGAAACGCCTGAACCATTTCACTGCCGATGGTGTTCCCCGGCTGGTAGCGCTTGGCCTGAAGGTAGATGCGGTCGAGCCCGAGTCGATCCTCCCGGATGACCCCATCGACCCCGCCATCTCCCGAACGGCCGAGTTGTTCGCCGGCCTCGAGACGCGAGCCGCGGTACCCCATTTTGAGGAGTAGATCGATGATCATGCGCTCGAAAAACGACGGTGTCGCTTCGAGGATGCGCGCCAAGAGGCTTTCGCGCAGCGCCTCGGCAAGCGTTCCGGCGGCCTGCTCGATCAGTTCCTCCGGCGTTTCGGATACCGGCGAGACCGCCGGAAATTGAGCATCGGGAGAATCAGCATCGCCACTTCGCCCGGATTTGCGAGGCTTTGTCCGCGCGAGGAAAGCTTGGAACACCGGGTCTGCCCGCAACATGTCGAGCGTGACCGGCTGCCCATCCGGACGGTCGAGCAATGCGCGTCCCTTGGCTGAAATGGTCACCAGTCCACGCTTCGGTTGTTCGACGAGGCCTGCCTGCTTCAGATAGGTCTTGGCCCAATGGACGCGGCTGGCGATGATCGTAACGCCGCCGCTTGGAATTTGCTCCGCCCGCTCGGCCGCGCTCAGGCCAAGATCATCCGAGATGCGCTCGATCAGGTCGCGCATCGACCAGACCCGCCCGGCGCAATGCTGGAGAACCGGCTGCATGAGAGCGTCGTATGCTGGAATGCCCATGATCTCATGACCCCCGCGAGATACGCGCGCAATCCGGCATAACCGGACGCGCGCCCTGTCTCACCTGCGTGAAGATTGACGGGACGTCAATGCAACCAACGAATGGAGGCTGGAGCGGGTAGCGGGAATCGAACCCGCGCGTTCAGCTTGGGAAGCTGACAGGCTACCATTACATCATACCCGCATGGCGCTAGGCGAGATTTAGTCTGCACCGGGCGCGGGCGCAACTCCCATCGCGGCGAGGGCGCGGGGGAAAAAGTCCGGGCCGCCGAAATTGCCGGATTTGAGGGCGAAGAGGCGGGGGGCGGACTCGATGCTGCGCAGCAGCGGCACGCCGGGGGCGATTTCGGCGCCGATCTCGAAGGCGGGGATGCCGAGGCGGTCGACGATCGCGCCCGAGGTTTCGCCGCCGGCGACGATCAGGCGGCGCACGCCGCGTTCGGCAAGTCCCACGGCGAGGGTGGCGAGGGCGGCCTCGATCCGCGCGCCGATCGCAGCACCATGGGCGGATTTCAGCGCCGCGACCGCCTCCGGCGTGGCGGAGCTGGCGAGCAGGACGGGGCCGGCGCCGAGATGCGCGCCGGCCCAGGCGAGGGCGGCGGACATGTCGCCGGCGAGAAGGGCGGCGGCGTCGAGATGGCGGACCGGCATCCGCCCCTCCACCGCGGCGATCTGGCCGAGCGTCGCCGCCGAGCAGCTGCCGGCGATGATCGCGGCAGGCCCCGCCGGCGCGGAGAAATCGGGGGCGGCGGCAGCGGCGGCAGGGCCCGCGATGGCGCGGGCGAGGCCGAGGCCGAGGCCGGACGCGCCGGTCGAGACCGGGCGGCGCAGCGCCGCCTTGCCCAGGGCGAGGAGATGGCGCTCGGCGATGGCATCGACGATGCAGGCCGCCCTGCCCTCGCCCGACGCCGCATCGAGCGCGGCCGCGATCGCCGCCTCCCCTTGCTCGACGAGATCGAACGGCGCGAGGCCGACCTTGCGGGATGACTGGCGGGCGAGCACGCGGACGAGGTTGGAATCCCGCATCGGGTTGAGCGGGTGGTCCTTGAGCGGGCTTTCGGCGAGCGGGACGGCGCCGACGAAGAGATGCCCCTGGTAGACGGTGCGGCCGGTTTCGGGAAAGGCCGGGCAGACCGGCACGCAGTGGCCGCCGGCGCGCGCCGCCAGCGCCTCGGTCACCGGGCCGATATTGCCCTCGTCGGTCGAATCGAAGGTCGAGCAGATCTTGTACATCACATGCTCAGCACCCCGGGCCGTGCAGTATTCGGCGGCGGCGAGGGCGGCGGCGACGGCCTCCCGCGCCGGGACGGAGCGGATCTTGAAGGCGACGACGATGGCGTCGATCTCCGGCAGGGCAAGGCCGTCGGCGGGGATGCCGATGGTCTGCACCGTGCGCAGGCCGTTGCGGCTCAGCGTGTTCGCGAGGTCGGAGGCGCCGGTATAGTCATCGGCGATGCAGGCGAGGCGCAGGCTCATCGGCCGCGCCCGGCGAACGTGGCGGGGCGCGGGCTCATCGGCCGCGCCCGGCAAACAAGGGCGGGGCGCAGGCTCATCGGCCGCGCCCGGCAAACCATTCGAGGCCGTCCTCGGTGCGGCCGCGCGGGCGGTATTCGCAGCCGACGATGCCGGCATAGCCGAGGCGGTCCAGCTCGTCGAACAGGAATGGATAATTCAGCTCCTCGCCATCCGGCTCGTGGCGCGAGGGGACCGAGGCGATCTGCACGTGGCCCACCTGGCGGATCAGCCGGCGCAGCCGCATCGTCACGTCGCCATGGATGATCTGGCAGTGATAGATGTCGAATTGCAGACGAACATTGCCCAGGCCGAGCCCGGCGATGAACGCGGCGGCGGCATCGACATCGTTGAGGAAATAGCCCGGCATGTCGCGGCCGTTGATCGGCTCCAGCAGCAGGTCGATGCCGTGATGGGCGAGGGTTTCGGCGGTGCGGCGGACGGCGTCGCGATAGCTTGAGCGCGCGGCGGGGTCGGCCGGATCGGCGAGCCCGGCCATCAGGTGCAGGCGGGTCACACCCGTCGCCGCCGCGTATTCGAGCGCGCGGGCGGTGCCGGCGGCGAGTTCCTCCTCGCGGCCGGGCAAGGCGGCGAGGCCGCGCTCGCCGCCGGCCCAGTCGCCGGGCGGCAGGTTGAACAGCGCCTGGGTCAGCCCGTGCCGCGCGAGGCGGGCGCCGATCTCTTCCGGCTGGTGATCGTAGGGGAAGAGGAACTCCACGGCGTCGAACCCCGCATCGGCGGCGGCGGCGAAACGGTCGAGGAAGGGAACCTCGTTGAACATCATCGAGAGATTGGCGGCGAAGCGGGGCATGGGGCCCTCCGGATCAGGCGTGTGGAGTCAGGCGTGTGGCGTCAGGACGGTCGGGATCAGGTCGGTTCGGGCAGCGAGATCGGCGCGATGCGGGCGAAGAGCCGGGCGACGGAGGCATCGTCGTCCCGCCCCATGCCGGCGGCGGCGGTCATCAGGAAGAGTTGCAGCGCCTCGGAGGCCATCGGCACCGGCATCCGGCCTCGCCGCGCCATGTCGAGCACGATGCCGAGATCCTTGGTGAAGATGTCGACCGCGCTGCGCGGCGCGTAATCGGCGTCGAGAATATGGGGCACGCGGTTCTCGAACATCCAGCTATTGCCGGCGGAACCGGTGATGACCTCGTAGACGCGGGCGAGATCGAGCCCCATCGAGGCGGCGAAGGCGATGGCCTCGCAGGCGGCGGCGATATGCACGCCGGCAAGGAGCTGGTTGACCATCTTGAAGCCGGCGCCGATGCCCGGGGCGTCGCCGAGTTCGTGGATCGTGGCGGCCATCGCGTCGAGCGCGGGGCGGGCGGCGGCGAAGGCGGCTTCGCTCCCCGAGGCCATGATGGTGAGCTTGCCCTCCGCCGCGCGGGCGGTGCCGCCGCTGATCGGCGCGTCGAGATAATGCACGCCCATCGCCTCCAGCCGGGCGGCGAGGGCGCGGACGGCCTCCGGCGCCATCGTCGCACAGGAGATGAAGACCGAACCCGGCGCCATCGCCGCGGCACAGCCGGCCGCGCCGAACAGCACCGCCTCGGTCTGCTCGGCGTTGACGACGACGCTGACGACGATCTCCGCCCCGCGCGCGGCGGCCTCGGGCGAGGCGGCCGGCGCACCGCCGGCGGCGGCGAGGCGGTCGAGATTCGCCGGCACGACGTCGAACCCGCGGAGCGAAAATCCGGCGCGCAGCAGGGCGGCGGCCATGCCCGCACCCATCGAGCCGAGGCCGATCACGGCGGCCGCCCTGCCCGTCCCCGCGCTCATCGCCGCCCGTCCGCTGAAGCTGTGGTCATGCCGTTCTCCTGAGGCTCATGTGCTGCCGCCGGCCTCGAGCGTGAAACCGACATCGAGGCGGCGGGTGGTCGGCTCCCGCCCGGAGATGCGGGCGAGAAGCATGGCGGCGGCCTCGCGGCCGATCTGGCGGCGGGGCGAGACGATGGTGGTGAGCGATGGCGTGGTCAGCGCCGCGATCGGCAGGCCGTTGAAACCGGCGATGGCGATGCGGCCGGGAATGTCGATCCCGTCGCGCCGGGCGCGCAGCAGGGCGCCGACGGCCATTTCGTCATTGGCGAAGAACAGCGCGTCGAGCGCGGGGGCGATGGCGAGCAGCTCGGGCAGCGCGTCCCACCCGGCCTGCTGGCCGCCGCTTTGGCCGCCGCTTTGGCCTTCCGTGCCCGCGCGGTCGAACAGGGTGATTGCGGCCTGGCCGGCGAGGCGGCGGCGCAGGCCGTCATAACGCTGGCGGGCGCGGTAATCGTCGTGCATGCGCAGGCCGACGAAGCCGATCCGCCGGTAGCCGCGGGCGAGCAGGTGGGCGGCCATCGCCGCCCCGGCGCGGACATGCGAGAGGCCGACATTCATGTCGATCGGCGCGCGGCCGGTTTCCATGAACTCGACGATGGGGATGCCGGCATGGCGCAGCAGGGCGGTGGTGCGCTTGTCGTGCCGCAGCCCGGCGACGAGCATGCCCGGCGGGGCCCAGCCGAGCAGGGTGGTGGCCAGCGCCGCCTCGGTCGCGAGATCGTAGCCGGTGCTGCCGAGCAGCATCTGGTAGCCCTCGGCCTCCAGGGTTTCCTGGATGCCCTCGATCACCTCGACGAAGACGACATTGGCGAGCGAGGGCACGATGACGGGGATGACGCGGGTGCGCGCCGAGGCGAGCGCGCCGGCCATGCGGTTGGGCACGTAGCCGAGCGCTTCGACCGCCTGTTCGATCCGGCTGCGCAGGGCATCGGAGACCGAGGCGGGGTTGTTGATCGCGCGGGAGACGGTGATGGGGGCGACGCCGGCGCCGGCGGCGACCTCGGCCAGGGTGACCGCGCCGCGGCCGCGCCGGATGCGGCGGGGGGGCGCGGCTTCCGCGTCCGTCGCCGTTCGCGCTCGTTCTGCCATTGCGCCGCCCGCGCGCGCCCTTGCCATGAAACGACTATCGCGGAGATCGGCGCGCGGCGCAAGATGGTAGCGCTGTCAAACAGTGGTTGCGCTACCACGACCCGGCTCCTATACATAGAGCACGTTCCGATCCATCCGGATCGGATGGCGTGCTCTGTCTTATTGATAATTGGAGCATCTTTATCCGATCAGATGATTCCATCTGATCGGATGATGCTCTAGCAGACGAACGAACCTGCGGGAGAAACCTTCATGTCGGCCAGCGGATCAAAACCCTCCATCGGCTTCATCGGCGTCGGCTTCATGGGCCACGGCATGGCGAAGAACATCGTCGAGGCCGGTTACGCGCTCACGGTGATGGCGCATCGCAACCGCGCGCCGGTCGAGGATCTGATCGGCCGGGGGGCGAAGGAGGCGAAGAGCCCGCGCGAGATCGCCGAAACCGCCGACATCGTGTTCCTCTGCGTCACCGGCAGCCCGCAGGTGCGCGCCGTGACCGAGGGGGAAAACGGCCTCGCCGCCGCCGGCAGGAAGCTCATCATCGTCGATTGCTCGACCTCGGACCCCTCTGTCACCGTGCCGCTCGCCGAGAGCCTTGCCGCGCGCAACATCACCCTGCTCGACGCGCCGCTCGGCCGCACGCCGAAGGATGCCTGGGAGGGCACGCTCGACGTGATGATCGGCGGGGCGGCGGAGGATATCGCCCGCGTGCGCCCGGTGATCGACACCTTCGCCCAGCGCGTGATCCATACCGGGCAGACCGGCACCGGCCACACGATGAAGCTGCTGAACAATTTCCTCTCGATGGGCTATGGCGCGCTCTATGCCGAGGCGCTGATGCTCGGCGCCAAGGCCGGGCTTTCGGCCGAGACCTTCCACAGCGTGATCGCCGGCGGGCGGATGGATTGCGGCTTCTACCAGACCTTCATGCAATACGTGGTCGGGCGCGACCGCAACGCCCACAAGTTCACGCTGAACAACGCGCTGAAGGACACCGCCTATCTCAACGCCTTCGCGGTGGCGCAGGGCGCGGCCAACCCGCTCGCCGCCGCCGTTCGCAATTCCTATGCCCAGGCGGTGGGCGCCGGGCGGGGCGACGATTTCGTGCCGATGCTGGCCGATTTCATCGCCGAGGCCAACGGGGTGAAGCGGGCGGAATGAGCGAGAGCGCGCTGCGCGAGGCGATCTGCCGCTTCGGCCGGTCGCTGTTCGAGCGGGGGCTGACGCCCGGCTCCTCGGGCAATATCAGCGTGCGGCTGGAGGATGGCGGCTGGCTCTGCACGCCGACCGACGCCTCGCTCGGCTTTCTCGACCCCGCGCGCATCGCCCGGCTCGACGCCAACCGGCGGCTGGTTTCGGGCGACAGGCCGACCAAGGAAATCCCGCTGCACGACGCGCTGTATGACACCAGGCCGGACGCGGGCGCGGTGGTGCATCTGCACTCGACCCATGCCGTCGCCCTCTCGCTGCTGCCGGAGATCGACCCGGCGGAGGCGCTGCCGCCGCTGACCCCCTATGTGATGATGCGCGTCGGCAAGGTCGCGCTGGTGCCGTTCCATGTGCCGGGCGATCCGGCGGTGGGCGATGCCATTCGCGGGCTCGCCGGCAAGCACAGCGCCGTGCTGCTGGCCAATCACGGCCCGGTCGTCGCCGGCACGTCGCTCCAGGCGGCGGTGTTCGCGATGGAGGAGCTTGAGGAAACCGCGAAGCTTCATCTGCTCACCCGTGGGCTCAACCCGCGGCTGCTGACGGCCGAGCAGCAGGCGGCGGTGCGGGCGAAATTCGGGGTCTGATTCCCCTTCCCTTCCCTGCCCTGTCGTCAGGCCGCGCCGGTTTCGTCGGGGAAAGATTGCGGCGCCTCGCGCCGGTCGGTCATGCCGTAGTCGCGGATGACGCGCACCAGCCGGTGCGACGCCCCCTCGCCCGCACCATCTACCGTTCCACTGCGGAGGAGCAAGACATCGCCGGGGGTGAGGACCGCCTCGAACACGTCCCAGCCGAGGAGGCCAGGCATCGCGGGGTCGAGCCCGAGGTCGCGGGCGAGACCCTCCGGCGCCATGTCCGCAGCCCCCTCGCGCCGCGCGGTGAGGAGGGAGACATGCGCGCCGTCATCGGCCAGCACGCCGACGCGCAGGCGATACTCCGCGAACAGCGCGCGCCGCGCCTCGGCCTGGGCGCGGTGGTGCAGGGTGTGGCGGCGCCAGGCGATCAGCGCCGCCTCGTCGCGCCAGAGCGAAACCGAGAGCAGCACGCCCGGCCGGGTCAGGCTGCGATAGCGGATGTTCTCGATGAAGCCGTCGATCGCTTCAAGCTCGGGGCGCAGCAGGCGGGCATGGCCGAAATACTCGTCCAGCCTGCCATCCTTCGGCCTGACCTCGAAGATGACAGCGTGCATCGAGCTATTCCGCCGCCGACGCCGCCTCGGCCTCGCGCTGGCGCTCTTCCGCCCGGGCGCGGATCTTGGCGACCAGCGGGCCCTGTTCGTTATAGGCGTGGCAGGAATTGAGCAGCGCGGTCGGGATGTCCCAGCGGTCTTCGGTGGTGCCGCCCTCGCGCGCGGCCTTGTGGGCGCGGATGGAGAACATGGTCTGGATCGCGGTGGTCGCGACCTGCTGGAGCAGCTCGCGCAGATGGGTGCAGCCGGCGGTGCCGCCGACGCGCTCCATCGCCCCCTTGAGGAAGCCCTTGCCGATGGTCAGCCCGACCAGTGCGGCGAAATTGGGCGCAACGCCGGGGCAGATCGCGTGTGGCGTGTCGTCCATCGTCGCCTCGGCGCGGACGACGGTCAGCTTGTCGTCCAGCGTCACGCGCAGGCCCATGCCGTGCAGCGCCTCGCCGGCATTGATCCGGCCGCGGTCGTGATTGCCGAAACTGTAGGTCTTGGTGTCTTTCAGATGCGCTTCGATGTCGACAAGGCCGTCGGCACGGAGGAAGCCGCGGATCGCGATGTCGCGCAGATGGAGCAGTTGCCGGGGCTCGGCATGGCTGAGGGGCATGGGGCGGTGACTTTCCCTGATCACGATATTGCCCAATAGGGTAAGCGCTGCCACGGCGCGTTGCAAATGCCACGGGCGGTTGCATGGCAGGGTTGCTGCCCCAGCGCCGGAGCGGCGCGGCAGCACGGTTGTGCGGCGGCGGCGGCGCGGGCAATCTGGCGCGCTGTCCTCCTCACCCCGAGCGGGCGCGAGCATCGCGGAACCATGGAATATACGCACAGGCAACGGCTTCAGGTCATTTCCGGCATCATCCTGTGCATCCTGCTGGCGGCGATCGACCAGACGGTGGTGATCCCGGCGGTGCCGGCGATGGCGGCGGGGCTGCACGGCTTCGCGCATCTCTCCTGGGTGGTGACGGCCTATCTGCTGACCTCGACGGCGACGACGCCGCTGTATGGCCGCCTGTCAGACCAGTTCGGCCGGCGGCAGACGCTGATCCCCTCGATCGCGCTGTTCGTGCTGGCCTCCTGCGTCTGCGCCACGGCACAGACGCTGCCCTGGCTGATCGCCGGGCGGGCCTTGCAGGGGGTGGGCGGCGGCGGGCTGATGGCGATCGCGCAGGCGGCGATCGCCGACGTGGTCAGCCCGCGCGAGCGCGGCAAGTACCAGGCCTACATGGCGGGGACATGGGGCGTCGCCTCGACCGCGGGGCCGGTGGTCGGCGGCTGGGTGACGGATCATCTCTCGTGGCAGTGGATCTTCTGGTTCAACGTGCCGCTCGGCCTCGCCGCACTGGTGCTGAGCCAGATCGGGCTGCGCCAGCTGCGCACGATGCCGCGCGGCGGGCGGATCGATTACGAGGGGGCGGCGCTGCTAACCGGCGCCGTTACCGCCTTCCTGATCGGCCTTTCATGGGGCGGTCGGACCTATCCGTGGCTGTCGCTGCCGGTGGTCGGGGTGTTCCTCGGCGGGGCGGCGCTGATCGCCGCGCTCTGGCGGTGGGAGGCGCGGGCCGCCGTGCCGCTGCTGCCGATGCGGCTGTTCGGCAATGCCTCGTTCGTGCAGCTCGTCGCCGTCGGGTTTCTCACCGCGCTGGCGATGTTCTCGGCGATCTTCCTGCTGCCGCTGTTCTTCCAGCTGGTCTACCACGCCAATGCCGCGCAATCCGGCTGGGACATCATGCCGTTCATGATCGCGAGCACGATCGGCGCCTATGCCGCCGGGCAGGTGGCGCGGCATACCGGGCGGACGCGCAGCCTGCTGGCCGGCGGGCTCGCGGTCGGCACCGCCGGGTTCCTGCTGCTCGGCCTGCTGCCGCGGGCAACGCCGCTCGGCCTCGTCGTGTTCAACTGCTTCGTCATGGGGCTCGGGATCGGCTTCGTGCTGCCGTCCAACCTCGTCGCCGTGCAGAACGCGGCGAGCCGGCACGATGTCGGCGCGGCGACGGCGACGCTGCTGCTGCTGCGCGCGATGGGCGGCGCGTTCGGCGCGACCATCGCCGGGGCGGTGCTGCTGCTGCGCCTCGGCGGGCGGATCGACACGTCCGGCCACGCGGCCCAGACCATGGCGGCGAACCCCGCCCTGCCGGTGGCGTTCCACGACGCTTTCCTGGTCGCATCCGGCTTCGCGCTGCTCGGGCTGGTCGCGGCATTGCGGGTGGAGGACACGCCGCTGCGCGAGACGGTGGCGACCGAGGGGACCGACACGGCCGAGGCCGCACCCGAGTCCGAGCCCGAGCCGGCGCCGATCGGGCATTAGAGCATCATCCGATCCCTCAGGATCGGATCAAAGCGGCGTTTCACCTTTTCGTGATGATGCGCCGCGACATCGGTCAGGCAGCGCGGTCCGCGCAATAAAATTTCGTGGCCGCCGCGGCGCGAGGGGAGCGGGATTGCCGCAGGAGGCTGCTGCGCGCAGCGATCGGCAAACTGTTACGATCCTGACAAAAACCTGATTTTGCTCGCAAATTCCGGCCACGCGGCGCATGATCCGGGGCGGAGAAAAAGCCCGGCGGCAACAGCCGGGCGGGGGAAAATTCCGCATGAAATCCGCCGACACCATGCTCGACATCCGCTACCGGCAAGGCGCCGGACGGGTGATCCTGACCGGAACCCAGGCGCTGATCCGCCTGCTGCTGACCCAGCGCCGGCGCGATGCGGCGTCCGGGCTGGACACCGCGGGGTTTCTCTCCGGCTATCGCGGCTCGCCACTCGGCGCGGTGGACATCCAGGCCCACGCCGCCGAAGCGGTGCTGGCGGCGGAGGGCATCGTGTTTCGCCCCGGCGTCAACGAGGACCTGGCGATGACGGCGATCTGGGGCACGCAGATGGTCCCGCTGTTTCCCGGCGCCACGCGGCAGGGCGTGTTCGCCATGTGGTACGGCAAGGGGCCGGGGGTGGATCGCTCGGGCGACGCGCTCAAGCACGCCAATTACGCCGGCACCACGCGCCACGGCGGCGTGCTGGTGGTGGCGGGCGACGATCATGCGGCGAAATCCTCCACCATCGCGCATCAGAGCGAGCCGGCGCTGATCGCCGCCGGCGTGCCGGTGCTGGCGCCAAGCTCGGTGGCGGAGATCCTCGAACTCGGGCTGTATGGCTGGGCGGCCTCGCGCCATGCAGGGCTTTATGTCGGGTTCAAGACGGTCGAGGAGATCATCGACTGCACCGCCTCGGTCGAAACCGGCCTCGATGTCCCGATCATCCTGCCCGACATCGACCCCGAGAGCGTCGCGATGCGGCTGCATGAGCCGGTGCTGGCGCAGGAGGCGCGGGTGCTCGGCCTGCGCCGGCCGGCGCTGATCGAGTTCGTTGCCGCCAACCGGATCAACCGCATCGTCGAACCCGCCCCCGGCGCGCGGCTCGGCATCGTCACCGCCGGGAAATCGTTCCTCGATGTCGAGCAGGCGCGGGCCGATCTCGGGCTCGGCTTCGCCCGCGTGCTCAAGCTCGGCATGACCTGGCCGGTCGAGCCCGGGATCGTGCGGGACTTCGCGCGCGGGCTGGAGGAGATCGTCGTCGTAGAGGAAAAGGCGCCGGTGATCGAGGACCAGTTGCGGGCGATCCTGTACGGGATGACCGACGCGCCGCGCATCGTCGGCAAGCGCGACGAGACCGGGGCCACGCTGTTCCGCGCCGAAAGCGATCTTGCCGCCGCCGATGTCACGCTCGGGCTGGGCCGGCGGGCGCAGCGGATCGTGCCGGATGCGGCGCGGGAGGCGGCGCTGGCGCGGCTCGCCGCGACGATCGAGGCCGGGCACGCGCTCGATTTCGGCGCGCACCGGGTGCCGCATTTCTGCGCCGGCTGCCCGCACAACACCAGCACCAGGGTGCCCGAGGGCTCGCGCGCGATGGCGGGGATCGGCTGTCATTTCATGGCGACCTGGATGGACCGCGCGACCGATGCCTATTCGCACATGGGCGGCGAGGGCGCGGCCTGGATCGGTCAGGCGCCGTTCACCGCCGAGCCGCACGTCTTCGCCAATATCGGCGATGGCACCTATCACCATTCCGGCCTGCTCGCGATCCGCGCCGCCATCGCCGCCGGGGTGAACATCACCTATCGCGTGCTGTTCAACGACGCGGTGGCGATGACCGGCGGCCAGCATGTCGACGGGCCGCTCAGCGTGCCGCAGATCACCCGCGAACTGGCCGCCGAGGGGGTGAAGCGGATCGAGGTGGTGACCGACGAGCCGGAAAAATATCGAGAGGTGCGCGATCTCGCGCCGGGCGTTGTCGTATCGCATCGCCGCGAGCTGGACGCGATCCAGCGCGCGATCCGCGAAATCCAAGGTGTCACCGCGATCGTCTACGACCAGACCTGCGCGACCGAGAAGCGCCGCCGCCGCAAGCGCGGCACGATGGCGGACCCGGCGAAGCGCGCCTTCATCAACAAGCGCGTCTGCGAGGGGTGCGGCGATTGCTCGCTTGTGTCGAACTGCATCGCCGTGGTGCCGGTGGAAACCCCGTTCGGGCGGAAGCGGGCGATCGACCAATCCGCCTGCAACAAGGATTTCTCCTGCGTCGAGGGGTTCTGCCCGAGCTTCGTCACCGTTCATGGCGGCGGGCTGAAAAAGCCGGAGGCGACGCGCGCCGCCCCGCCGGATGATCTGCCCGAGCCCACGCTGCCGCCCGCGGAATGGGACATGGTGGTGGCCGGGATCGGCGGCACCGGGGTGGTGACGATCGGCGCGCTGCTCGGCATGGCGGCGCATCTCGACGGGACGCAGGTTTCGGTGGTCGATGTGCTCGGCCTCGCGCAGAAAGGCGGCGCCGTGGTCTCGCATCTGCGCTTCGGCGCGGCGGCCGGGGCGGCGCAGGCGCTGCGGGTGCCGGCGGGTCGGGCCGACCTGCTGCTCGGCTGCGACGCGCTGGTCGCCGCCGAGCGGGAGACGCTCGACTGCCTGGGCGACAAGACGCGCGCGGTGGTCAACCTGCACGAGACGATCACCGGGGAGTTCACCCGCAACCCCGCCTTCTCGCTGCCGATGGCGCGGCTGCGGCAGAGCCTGTCGCGGCGGGTGGGCGAGGCGCATCTCGACACGATCGAGGCGACCGCGATCGCCACCGCGCTGATGGGCGACGCGATCGCGACCAACCTGTTCCTGCTCGGCTATGCCTGGCAGCGCGGGCTGGTGCCGGTGAGCCGGGCGGCGATCGCGCGGGCGGTGGAGATGAACGGGCAGGCGGTCGGGCTCAATCTCGCCGCCTTCGCCTGGGGCCGCGCGGCGGCGCATGATCCCGGCACGGTGGCGGAGCCGGGAGCGGAGCCGGGCGCCGCGCCGGGAGCGGAACCGGGGGGGTTCGACGCGCTGTTCGGGATGTTGCGCGACGATCTCGTCGCCTATCAGGACCGGCGCTACGCCGCCCGCTTCGCCGAGGCGGTGGAGGCGGTGCGCGCGGCGGAGCAGGCGGTGCGGCCGGGCTCGACCACGCTGGCCGAAACGGCGGCGCGCACGCTGCACCGGCTGATGGCCTACAAGGACGAATACGAGGTGGCGCGGCTCTACGCCCTCCCCGCCTTCCGCGCCGAGCTGGCGCGCAACTTCACCGACACGCGGGATATCCGCCTGCATCTCGCCCCGCCGCTGCTGGCGCGGCGCGACCAGGCGACCGGCCTGCCGCAAAAGCGCGAATACGGCCCCTGGATGCTCAAGGCGATGGCCGCGCTGGCGCCGCTCAAGGTGTTGCGCGGCACGGTGCTCGACCCGTTCGGCCACAGCGCCGAGCGGCGGGGCGAGCGGGCGCTGATCGGGCGCTACGAGGCGACGCTGCGCCGCATCGGCGCCGCGCTGGATGAGGGGAATTTCGCCGCCGCCCTGGCGCTGGCCGCCCTCCCCGCCGAGATCCGCGGCTTCGGTCACGTGAAGGCGCGCAGCCTCGCCGCCGTGGGGGCGCGCTGGGCGGAGCGCGAGGCCGCCTTCATCGCGCCGCCCGCCGCCGCACCGCGACTGCCGGCGGCAGCGGAGTGATCAGCGGCGATGATCAGCGCGGCCGGGCGGCGCGGCGGCGGAGCAGGCGGGCGAAGAGCGGCATGGTGAACATCACCAGCAGCACCCGCAGCACATGGACGGCGAGGACGAAGGTGACGTCGGTCCGCGCGGCGATCGCCATCGCCAGGGCGGCGTAGATGCCGCCGGGCAGGGTGGCGAGGTAGCCCTCGAACGGGGTGGCCCCGGCGAGATCGGCGAGCAGCGCGCCGAGCCCGGCGCAGATCACGTTGACCAGCAGGATGAGGCCGAGCGCGGTCGGCAAGGCGCGGCCGATTTCGGCGAGGCGGGCGCGGGTGAAGCGCACCCCGGCCTGCCAGCCGATCGCGGCATAGGCGAGATCGACGATCGGCGCGGGCACGCCGGCATCGCCGGTGCGGCCGGTCAGGGTGATCGCCGCGGCGACGATCAGCGGGCCGAGCAGCGGGCCGGCCGGCATCCGGGTCAGGCGCGCGAGCAGCAGGCCGAGCGGGGCGGCGAGGCCGACAAGGACGAGCCCCTTCAGCCCGGCCGGGGGCACGGCGGCGGCCATGGCGCTGCCGTGAGAAAAATGGCCGCCGACATGAGATAAGTGGTCGGCGGCGGTCATGCCGCCGACGTGAAAGACGAAGGCGGCGACCAGCGGCATGATCGCGGTGACGAGGCCGACGCGCAGATATTGCACCACAGCGACCATGCGGATGTCGGCGCCGAGTTCGGCCGCCAGCGCCACGATGGCCGAGGCGCCGCCGGTGGTCAGCGCCAGCGCGCCGGTGGTGGGATCGACATCGCGGCGCAGGCCCATCAGCAGGCCGGCGCCGATCGAGACCAGCAGCGTCGCGAAGGTGACGAGAACGACCGGGACCGCATGGGCGGCGAGGGCGCGCAGGGTCGGCCCGCTCACCAGCGCGCCGATGACGACGCCGAGCACGGCCTGTGCGGCGAGCGAGGCGCTGCGCGGCACGCCCTCCGGCGCGTATCCCGCCAGTGCGAGGGCGGTGGCGACGAAAAGGGCCGCGAACAGGGCCGCGGAGGGCACGCCGATCGCGGCGAGCGGCACGGCGGACGCCGCCGTGACCGCAGCGAGCAGCGCCCAGCGCGCGGCCGCCGACCGGCGCGGAACCATCATCCTCCGGCGGCTACAGGCTCAGCGGCGGCCGATCTCGGTCACCAGGAAGTCGCGGAAGACGGAGACGCGCTTCGAGTTCCGCAATTCCTCGGGATAGACGAAATACATGTCGATCTTCGGCGCCTTCACCTCGGGCAGCAGGCGGACCATGCCGGTGGTATCCTCGGTCAGGTAGTCCGGCACGGCGCCGATGCCGATGCCGCTGCGAATGGCGATCAGCATGGCTTGCAGCGAGTTGACCTCGAGCGCGCCGGTGCGCGGGGCGGCGCCGTCCGGCCGGCCGATGCTGGCGATCCAGTTGACATCGGCCACCGGCGGCTTGCGGTCGCCGAACAGGATCAGGCGATGATCGTCGAGATCCTCGGGCCGCTCGGGCGTCTTGCCGGCCTCGCGCAGGTAATCCTCGGAGGCGAAGATCTGCCAGCGGATTTCACCGAGGCTGCGCTGCACGAGGTCGGGCTGGCGGGGCGGGTGCATGCGGATCGCGACATCCGCCTCGCGCATCGCGAGGTCGAGATCGACATCGTCGAGCAGGAGCGAGATGCTGACATCGGGGTATTGCTTGAGGAAGGCGCGCAGCCGGGGGGCGAGCCAGACCACGCCGAAACTGTGCGTCGTCGTCACCTTCAGCCGGCCGGCCGGGCGTTCCTTGCTCTCGGCCAGCAGCGCCTCGGTCATGGCGAGCTTGGCGAAGACGTCGCGCACCGTGCGGTTGAGCTGCTCGCCCTGCTCGGTGAGGATCAGCCCGCGGGCGTGGCGGTGGAACAGCGGCACCGCCAGCGCCTCTTCAAGCGCCGAGATCTGCCGCGAGACGGCGGATTGCGAGAGGTTCAGCACGTCGCCCGCATGGGTGAAGCTGCCCGCCTCGGCCACCGCGTGAAACACGCGCAACTTGTCCCAGTCCATGTGATTGCCTGTCACGGTCAGCTTCCCTTTCCCGGCCCGGCAATGGGCCGTATTTTATATTGTCTCAAGCAGCCTGTTGTTCGATTTGCGCGTGGTGCGCAAGGAATTTCTCCGCCTCGAGCGCCGCCATGCAGCCGGTGCCGGCGGCGGTGACGGCCTGGCGGTAGGTGCGGTCCTGCACGTCGCCGGCGGCGAAGACGCCGGGAACCGAGGTCTGCGCCGTGCCGGGGATGGTGCGGATATAGCCTTCGTCGTCCATCTCGATCTTGCCGCGGAAGAGCGACGTGGCCGGATCATGCCCGATGGCGATGAACACGCCGTCAACCGCGATGCTGCGTTCGACGCCGGTTTTCACGTTGCGCAGCCGCGCGCCGGTGACGACGGCGGGGCTGCCTTCGCCGGTGATTTCCTCGACCGTGTGATCCCAGATCACCTCGATCTTCGGGTGGGCGAACAGCCGGTCCTGGAGGATTTTCTCGGCGCGCAGCGAATCGCGGCGGTGGATCAGTGTCACCTTGGTCGCGTGGTTGGTCAGGTAGAGCGCTTCCTCGACCGCGGTATTGCCGCCGCCGACCACGGCGACCTCGCGGCCGCGATAGAAGAAGCCGTCGCACGTCGCACAGGCGGAGACGCCGGCACCCTGGTATTGCTGTTCGGAGGGCAGGCCGAGCCAGCGGGCCTGCGCGCCAGTGGCGATGACCACCGCCTCGGCGCGGTAGAGCGTGCCGGAATCGCCGCGCGCGGTGAAGGGCCGGGCGGCGAGATCGATCTCGGTGATGATGTCGTATTCGATGCGGGTGCCGACATGCTCGGCCTGGGCGCGCATCTGCTCCATCAGCCAGGGGCCCTGGATGACATCGGCGAAGCCCGGATAATTCTCGACATCGGTGGTGATGGTCAGCTGGCCGCCGGGCTGCAGACCGGCGACGATCACCGGGGCGAGATTCGCCCGCGCGGCGTAGATCCCCGCCGTGTAGCCGGCCGGGCCGGCGCCGATGATCAGCAGTTTCGTCTCGATCGTGGCCTGATCCGCCATTTGTTGCACCTCTGATGCGGAATTAAGGGTGCGGCGGCGGGTTTTCCAGCTTTCCGCGCCGCATTCACACCCTGAGGTTATGCAATTATATGACCGGACTATATCTGTCACGCGATCAACTCTTTCCGAGCGGTGAAAACCCATGCCGTCAACCCCGGCCTCCCCGTCCTCGCCGCGCCTCGCCGAGGCCACGCCGATCGACGATATCGACCGCCGGATCATCGCCGAATTGCAGGCGGACGGGCGGATGACCAATGTGGAGCTGGCGAGCCGCGCCGGAATTTCGCCGCCGCCCTGCCTGCGCCGGGTGCGCCGGCTGGAGGAGGCCGGGCTGATCCGCGGCTATCACGCCGAGACCGACGCGCAGAAGCTCGGCTGGCAGATCGAGCTGTTCGCCATCGTCGGGCTGGACAGCCAGCGCCAGGCGGTGCTGGACGCGTTCGAGGCGATGGTCGGCGGCTGGGAGGAGGTGCGCGAGTGCCACATGATCCGCGGCGGCGACGATTTTCTCCTCCGCCTGGTCGCGCGGGATACGGCGCACGAGAACCAGCTCACCGAGCGGCTGACCGCCGCCCCCAACGTGACGCGCGTGCAGACGCTGCAAACCATCCGCACCAGCAAGGCGCTTGCCGGGGTGCCGATCTGAGGCCATACCCGGCGCATGAACACGTCCCGGCATGAATTCGACCGCACCGACGCGCGCGGGCTGATCGCCATCGCCGTGCTCGGCGCCGTCCTCGACCTCGCGAGCCGGCTGGTCCCCGCTGTGCTGCCCTATCTCGCGCCCTATATTTTCAACGCGGCGATCTTCGCCGGGCCGCTGCTGGCGGCGTTCTGGTATGGGCGCGGGCTCGCGCGGAGCGCGGCGCGGCCGGCGCGCTGGCGCATCATCGCCTTCTATGCCGGGGTGGCGGCGATCTATTTCGTCGGCCAGACGCGCTTCGAATATGCCGCCCAGCACATGTTCTTCCTCAACCGCGTGCAGCAGGCGACGTTCGGTGTGTTCGCCCCGTTCCTGATCGCGTTTTCCTGGCCGCGCGACGTGCTGGCCGCCGGGGTGCCGGCCGGGCTGATCCGGCTGTTCGAGCGCGGCGCGGGACGGGTCGTGCTGCGGGTGCTGCGGTTTCCGCCGGTCGCCATCGTGGTGTGGCTGGCGACGACGGATGTGTGGCTGATCCCGCGGGTCAATTTCGCCTCGATGATCAACCCGCCGCTCTATGCGGTCATGAATGTCTCGATGATCGCGGCGGGGCTGCTGTTCTGGCTGGTGGTGCTCGATCCGCGGCCGCGGGCGGAGGCGGGGTATTCCTACCTGACGCGGATGGCGGCGGGCTTCCTGCCGATGTTTCCGCAGATCGCGGTGTCGTCCTATATCGCGCTGACCCAGACCGGGCTCTACAATTTCTACGATCTGTGCGGCCGGCTCTATCCCACGATCTCGCCGATGAAGGACCAGATGCTGGGCGGCATCATCCAGTGGATTCCGCCGGGGATGCTGAACACGGCGGTGCTGTTCGTGCTGCTGCACGCGATCCGCCGGAGCGAGGACAGGCAGGTGGCGGCGACGCCGATCCCGCCCGGAGCACGGGTGATCGAGGCGCGCTGGACCGGGCGCTAGGCCGGGCTGCCCTTGCGGCGCGGGGCGGTTGCGGCTAGGCCGCTTGTCTGTGCGGATGCGGGACTGGCCCGGATCCGGTTGGGTGACATCGTGTGATGGGGAGACAGTCCTTGCGGCGACTGCGATTGGCTCTGATGACCACGGCGTGCCTCGCGCCGGTGTTCCTCGCACCCGCGGCGCGGGCGGCGACCCCTGCCCCGGCTGCGGCCACGGCGAGCGGCGGGCGCATCGCCTCGATCCGGGTGCGCGGCAACCAGCGCATCGATGCCAATACCGTTCTCTCCTATATCCTGCTGCGCCCGGGCGACCAGTTCAGCCAGCGGCGGATGGATCTCAGCCTGAAGACGCTCTACGCCACCGGCCTGTTCAGCTCGGTCTCGCTCACCCGCGAGGGCGACACGCTGGTGGTGGACGTGCAGGAGAACCCGGTGGTCAACCAGGTGTTCTTCCGCGGCAATTCGGTGCTGAAGGACGACAAGCTCTCGAAGGCGATCTCGCTCAAGCCCGGCGCGGTGTTCACCCGCGCGGCGGCGGCGGCGGACACCAGGGCGATCCTCGATCTCTACGGCAAGCAGGGGCATTACGGCGCCACCGTCACGCCCGAGATCGTCAAGCTGCCGGAAAACCGGGTGAACGTGGTGTTCCGTTGCCATGACGGCGCGGAGACGCTGATCAGCCGGATCGATTTCGTCGGCAACCACGCCTATGGCCAGACGCGGCTGCGCGAGGTGATCTCCAGCCGCGAGGACGCGTGGTTCCGCTTCCTCTCCAGCGCCGATGAATACAACCCCGAGCGGGTGAAATACGACGAGGCGCTGCTCAGCCGGTTCTATTTCCATCACGGCTATGCCGACTTCAAGGTGCAGAGCGCCACCGCCCAGCTCGCACCGGACCGCAAATCGTTCTTCCTGACCTTCGTGATGAACGAGGGGCCGCGCTATCACATCGGCGGGGTGAAGGTGGAGAGCAGCGTCGCCAACCTGCCCGCAGCGTCGCTGCGCGCGCTGGTGCCGATCGAGAAGGGTGACCTGTTCGACGGCGATGCGATCCAGACCGCGGTGAAGGCGATCTCGAAGGCGGCGCAGAATCGCGGCTTCGCCTTCGCCCAGGTGGTGCCGGACGTTCACGAGGACCACGCGACGCACAAGGTGGATCTCACCTTCCGCGTCGTCGAGGGGCCGAAGGTCTATGTCAACGACGTGGTGATCAGCGGCAATACCCGCACCGAGGACGAGGTGATCCGCCGCCAGGTCGAGCTGGCGCCGGGCGATGCGTATAATCAGGACGCGGTCGACCAGTCGAAGCAGAACCTCGAGAATCTCGGCTATTTCAAGAAGCAGGACGGGGTCAGGATCTCGACCGCGCCGACGACCACGCAGGATCGCGTCAATCTCGACGTCAATGTCGACGAGCAGGCGACCGGGCAGTTCTCGCTCGGCGGCGGCTATTCGACCGATCTCGGCGCGCTGGCGAATATCGGGCTGAGCCAGGACAATTTCCTCGGCACCGGCATCAGCACCTCGATCTCGGCGCTGCTGGCGCAGAAGGGCACGCAGTTCAATCTCGGCGTCACCAACCCGTATTTCCTCGGCCGCAACCTGATCGCCGGCTTCGACCTGTTCCGCACCGATACCTACAACTCGACCGCCTACGTGTTCAGCGAGCGCTCGCTCGGCGGCGACGTGCGGGTGGGCTTCCGCTACAACGACCATGTCAGCCAGGCCTTCACCTATACGCTGAGCACGCGCGACATCTACAACATCGCCTCGACCGCGAGCCTCTACATCCTGAGCGAGCAGGGCAAGACCACGCTCTCGCAGCTCGGCTCGACGCTGACCTTCGACTACCGCAACAACCGCATCGATCCCTCCAGCGGCGAGATCCTGTCGCTGTCGGGCGATTTCGCGGGGCTGGGCGGAACCGCGAAATATGTCCGGCTGGAGGCGCGCGGCGCCTATTACATCCCGCTCGAACGCCTGCTCGGCGACAAGGCCTGGGTGCTAGAGTTCGACGGGCATGTCGGCAAGATTCTCGGCATCGAGGGCTACCGCACGACGCTGGCGGACCGCTTCTTCCTTGGCGGCGACAGCATGCTCGGCTTCCAGACCGGCGGCGCCGGGCCGCATGACACGCAATATGGCGACAGCATCGGCGGCAATTTCATCTGGACGCAGGACACGGTGCTGCACTTCCCGCTGCCGGTCAGCCCCGATCTCGGCGTGACCGGCTTCGCCTTCGCCGATATCGGCAGCCTCTCCGGGGTGTCGCCGATCACGGTGAACGGCACCACGCTCGGCGTTTACGACAATGCGGCGCCGCGCATCTCGGCCGGTCTCGGCGTGGCGTGGAACACGCCGTTCGGGCTCATCGACCTGTCCTATGCCCAGCCGATCAAGAAATACAAATACGACCAGATCGAGCAATTCCGCGTTTCCTTTGGTACGAGGTTCTGATCACGTGACACGCATCGCCAAAATCCGCGCCGGGCTGGCGCTTCCGGCCCTCATCATGGCCTTCGCCGGCACCGCCCACGCACAGTCCGAAACCGGCAAGGGGTATTTCATCCCGAAGCCGAAGGTGGAGGCGCCGCACACCGCGCCGATCCATACGCCACTGCCCCAGCAGCCGCAGGCGCCCGCCGGGCAGCAGCCCGGCGTGCAGCAGGTGCCGCCCGAGAAACTGCCGCCGATCCCGCAGCTCGCCCCGCTGCCCAAGGAAAAGGCGCCGCCCGCCGCGGTGATGGGCAGGGCGTCGAGAAGATCATCAACGAGCGGCGGCAGAAACTCGCCGAGGAAGCGCAGGCCGACCAGAAGAAGTGGGAAGGCGAGCAGCACGCCATCATCGCCGAGAAGGGCAAGCTCTCGAAGCCGGCGCTGGCCGCGCGCGAGCAGAAGCTCCAGCACGAGATCGAGCAGGCGCAGCTCGATTTCCATAACCGCAGCGTCGCCATCGAAGTGTCGGCCCGCACGGCGCTCGGCAAGATCGAAAGCTCGCTGATCGCGGTGATCCGCCAGGTGGCGCAGGCGCATGGCATGAACCTCGTGCTGCACCGCTCGCAGGTGGCGCTGAACGTCAACGCCTTCGACATCACCAAGGAAGTTGCCGACCAGCTCAACAAGATCCTGCCGCAGGTCGCGGTGCCGCCCTCGGTCGTGCCGAAGATGGCGCACGGCGCGCACAAGGCCGCGAAGAAGAAGTAAGCCGCGATGACCGGCGCGACCGATCCGCGGCCGGGCGATGCGCGGTTCTTCGCCCGCAGCGGCCCCTTCAGCCTGGCGGAAATCGCCGCGGCTGCAGGAGCGACGGTAGCGGGGGCCACGGTGGCGAGGGCAACGGCGGCGGGGACCAGGGTCGCGGATGCGGGGCAGCGCCTTTCCGGCGTCGCCCCGTTGCAGACCGCCGGCGCTGGCGATGTCAGCTTTCTCGACAACCGCAAATATCTGCCGCTGCTGGCCGAAACCCGCGCCGGGGCGGTGATCATGCGCCCCGAGATGGCGGCCGCAGCACCCGCGACGGTGGCGTGCCTGGTCACGCCCACCCCCTATGAAGCCTGGGCGCGGGCCTGCGCGCTGTTCCACCCCGCCCCGGTGGCGGTGGCGGGCATCCATCCGAGTGCGGTGATCGGCGCGGGGGCGGAGATCGACCAAGCGGCCGAGATCGGACCCTTCGCGGTGATCGGCGCGGGGGCGCGCATCGGCGCACGCTGCCGCATCGGCCCGCACGCGGTGATCGGGCCGGGCTGCGTTCTGGGCGAGGGCGTGATCGTCAGCGCCGGGGCGAGCGTCAGCCACGCGCTGATCGGCGACCGGGTGATGATCCATCCCGGCGTGCGGATCGGCCAGGAAGGGTTCGGCTTCGCCACCACGAAGGACGGGTTTCTTTCGGTTCCGCAGCTCGGCCGGGTGATCATCGAGCATGACGTCGATATCGGCGCGAACACCACGATCGACCGCGGCTCGGCGCAGGATACCGTGATCGGCGCGGGCACGCGGATCGACAATCTCGTGCAGATTGCCCACAACGTGCGGATCGGGCGCTGCTGCGTGATCGTGGCGCAGGTCGGCATCTCGGGCTCGACCACGCTGGAGGATTTCGTGGTGCTGGCCGGCCAGGCCGGGGTGTCCGGCCATCTCACCCTCGGCAAGGGCGCGCGCATCGGCCCGCAGGCGGGTGTGATGTCCGACGTCAGGCCGGGGATCGACCTGCTCGGCAGCCCGGCGCGGCCGGCGAAGGAGTTCATGCGCGAGGTCGCGACATTGCGGCGCTTTGCGCGGCGCGGCGGATTGAGGCATGCTCCGCCCGCACCGGAGCGGGACGCCAAATCCTGACCGGATCATCCACAACACGAACGGGACACGGACGCTCTGACATGGACCGAAGCGCGACAGACACCACGGCACCACAGCCAGGGGGGATCACGGTGGATATCGCCGGGATCATGCATGCGATCCCGCATCGCTACCCGTTCCTGCTGATCGACCGGGTGGTGGAGCTGCAGCCCAATGTCTCGGCGGTGGGCGTCAAGAACGTCTCGGTCAACGAGCATTTCTTCCAGGGCCATTTCCCCGGCCATCCGGTGATGCCGGGCGTGCTCATCATCGAGAGCATGGCGCAGACCGCGGCGGTGCTGGTGGTGGAGACGCTCGGCCCCGAGGAGGCCGGCAAGGTGGTCTATTTCATGTCGGTCGAGGGGGCGAAGTTCCGCCGCCCGGTGGTGCCCGGCGACGTGCTGCGCATCCATGTCACCAAGGATCGCAACCGCGGCAATGTCTGGAAGTTCAACGCGGTCGCCAGGGTCGAGGGGGTGGCGGTCGCCGAGGCGAGCTTCGCCGCGATGATCATGGACCGGAAAGCCGGCGAGGCATGATCCACCAGACAGCGTCGATCGATCCGCGCGCCACGATCGGCGCGGGTGTCAGTGTCGGGCCGTTCTGCACGGTCGGCCCGGATGTGGTGCTGGAAGACGGGGTCGAACTCGTCTCGCATGTCGTCGTCGACGGGCATACCCGCATCGGCGCCGGCACCACGGTGTTTCCCTTCGCCACCATCGGCCTCGCGCCGCAGGACCTGAAATACAAGGGCGAGCCGACGCGCACCGAGCTGGGGCCGAACTGCGTCATCCGCGAGCATTGCACCATCCATCGCGGCACCGTGACGGGCACCGGCATCACCCGCGTCGGCGCCGGCTGCCTGCTGATGGCGGTGGTGCATGTCGCGCATGATTGCGCGCTGGGCGAGAACATCGTCATCGCCAACAACGTGGTGATGGGCGGGCATGTCGAGATCGCGGACCGCGCGATCATCGGCGGCGCCACCGCGATCCACCAGTTCGTGCGGATCGGCACCGGCGCCATGGTCGGCGGCGCCTCCGGCGTCGAGGCGGATGTGATCCCCTATGGCTCGGTGATCGGCAATCGCGCGCGGCTGCACGGGCTCAACATCGTCGGGCTGCGCCGGCGCGGGCTCGACAAGGAAGGCCAGCACCGGCTGCGCAACGCCTATCGCCTGCTGTTCCAGGGCGAGGGCACGTTCGCCGCGCGGGTCGAGGCGCTGCGCGGCGGCGCCGGGGATGATCCATATCTCGCGGAAATCCTCGCCTTCATCGATGCGCCGAGCAAGCGCGGCCTGATCCGCAGCACGACCCGCCACGGCGACGACGCCGAGACGTGAGCGCGGATGCGCGCGGCGAGGGCATGAGCCGGGCGGCGACGCCGCTCGGCATCGTCGCCGGTGGCGGCACCCTGCCCGGGCGGGTTGCCGCGGCGGCGCGCGCCGGCGGGCGGGACGTGTTCATCGTCGCCCTCGATTCCTATGCCGATCCCGCGGTGGTGGGGGTGTTTCCCCACGAGACGATCCGCGTCGGCGCGGTGGGTGCCGCGATCGCAGCACTGCGCGCCGCCGGCTGCCGCGAGCTGGTGCTGGCCGGCCCGGTGAAGCGGCCCTCGCTGCTCGACCTGCGGCCGGACGCGATGGGGGCGAAGCTGCTGGCGCGCATCGGCCGGGCCGCCTTCGCCGGGGATGACGGGCTGCTCGCCGCCATCGTGCGGGTGCTGGGCGAGGAAGGGTTCACCGTGATCGGCGCGCATGAGGTGATCGGCGAGGTGCTGGCGCCGGAAGGCTTGCTGAGCGCGACCGCGCCGGATGCCGCCGCACTCGCGGACATCACGCGCGGCGTTGCCGTGGTGCATGCGCTCGGCGCCGCGGATGTCGGGCAGGGGGCGGTGGTGCAGCAGGGCATCGTGCTCGCGGTCGAGGCGGTGGAGGGGACCGACGCGATGCTGGCGCGCGCGGCCACGCTGCGGCGGCCGGGGCCGGGCGGCGTGCTGGTGAAGCTGGTCAAGCCCGGGCAGGACCGCCGCGCCGATCTGCCGACCCTCGGTGTCAAGACCGTGCAGGGGGTGGTGGAAGCAGGATTGCGCGGGATCGCATTCGAGGCCGGCGGTGCCATATTGATGGATCGCGAGGCGATGACGCGCGCCGCCGACGCCGCCGGGCTGTTCCTGCTCGGGATCGATCCGCGTGCCGCGCGATGGACCGAAGGGAGACAGTCATGAGCGATTTCCAGTATCTGCACACGATGATCCGGGTGAGGAACCTCGATGAGAGCGTTGCCTTCTACACCGGGCTGCTCGGGATGAAGGAGCTGCGCCGCTCCGACGTGCCGGATGGCAAGTATACGCTCGCCTTCGTCGGCTATGGCGACGAGGCGACGCACACGGTGCTGGAGCTGACCTACAATTACGGCGTCGAGGCGTATGACCAGGGCACCGCTTTTGGACATCTCGCCCTCGGTGTGCCGGATATCTATGCTGCGGTGGACAAGCTCCGCGCCGCCGGCGTGAAGATCACGCGCGAGCCGGGGCCGGTGAAGTTCGGCAAGACGGTGATCGCGTTCATCGAGGACCCGAACGGCTACAAGATCGAGCTGATCGAACGGAAGTGAGCCGACCATGCCGCGGGATCCGGTGCCGGAGCCGCCATCGCGACGACCGGGAAAGAGTCTGAAATTCCGGCTGCTGTCGGCCGGGTTCGGCGCGGCGGAGCGGGTGCTGCCGCGCGGGGTGCCGGCGCTGGACGCGGCACGGATTGCCGCCGCCGCGGGCGGTGCGATGCCGGATTTCGCGCGCGAGGGGCTGGAGCGGCTGGTCGCCTCGCTCGCGGCGGAGACGCGGCTTTCGCTGTTCGGGCGGGTTTCGGTCCGCTACGACCTGATGCGGCTGGCGCGGAATGCCGAGGCGATCCGGCGGATGCACGCGGCGAGCACAGCGATCGGGCGGGAGGCCGTGCGGGCGCCGGTTTTCATCATGGGGTTGCCGCGCTCGGGGACGACGTTCCTGCACACGCTGTTCGGCCAGGACCCCGAGGTGCTGGTGCCGCGGGTTTGGCAGACGCTGTATCCGGCGGCGCGGCCGGTGGGGTTCGATGCGCGGCGCAGTGCCGCGGTGCGCCGGACCAACCGGCAGCTCGACATGTTCGCCGGCATGGCGCCGGAGTTTCCGGCGATCCACCCGATCGAGGGGGACAGCCCGCAGGAATGCAGCGAGATCACCGCGCATGTGTTCCACTCGCTGCGGTTCGACACGACGTTCCGGGTGCCGAGCTACACCGCATGGCTCGACGCCGAGGATGACGGGCCGGCCTTCGCGTTTCACAAGCAATGGCTGCAGGCGATGCAGCACGGAACCGGCGGACGGTTCTGGGCGCTGAAATGCCCGGAGCATACGTTTTCAGTGAAGGCGATCCTGAAGACCTATCCGGATGCGCGGTTCGTGGTGGTGCACCGCGACCCGGTGCATGTGTTTGCCTCGGTCGCGCACATGACGGAGGTGCTGCGGCGGCCGTTCCTGCGGGACATCGACCCGGCGGAAATCGGCCGGCAGGTGACGGAGCGGTGGATCGACGGAGCGCGGCGCCTGGTGGCGTTCGACCAGAGCGGGGCGGTGCCGGCGGAACGGCTGGTCAATATCCAGTACGAGGCGCTGACGGCGGACCCGATCGGGGCGGTTGCGGGGATTTACGCGCGGTTTGGCGAGACGTTCACCCCGGCGGCGGAGACGGCGATGCGGCAGTATCTCGGCGCGGCGCCGCGCGGCGGCTATGGGCGGAACCGCTACCGGCTGGCGGATTTCGGCATCAACGCCGAGCGGCTGCGGCCGCGCTTTGCCGGATATGTCGAATATTTCGGCGTGCAGGCGCGCAAGCCGGGCGGGCCGCAGCCGGCCTGAGGGGCGACAATTATCAATATGATAGAGCACTACATCCGATCCCAGAGGATCGGAACGTGCTCCATGACGATATTCCCATCGGTTTTATAGGAATATGATCCTTTCCTCGCGGCGGGTGGGACAGGACGACATTCCTTGTGCCGGAGAGGGGCTACCAGCCGAGAAAGGTTTCATGGCGGTGGGCGGCACGCGGCGGAGCGTGGCGCCAGAGGCGGGTTGTCGTTTCGCGCAGGGTGTCGGCGAAGCGGAGGGTGGCGAGGTGTTCGCGGCCGGCGCAAATGTCTTCGGCGGTGATGGCGAGGGTGGCGCGGAGTGTCTGGCCGGTGAGGGTTTCGATGGCGGCGAAGGTACTGCGGAAGCCGGTGGCGCTGGCGGTGGCGAAGGCGGCGCAGGCGGGCAGGTTGCGGCCCCTGACGGCAAGCCAGGCGCGGAGCGGGGCGGCGAGGGAGAAAGCCCAGACCGGGGTTCCAAGGATGAGCAGCTCGTACTTCGCGGGGTTGATCGTGGTCGGGAGGATTTCGGGCGGGTGGCCGCCAAGGCAGGTGCCGAGCGCGCGGAACGCGCCAGGAATGCCGTAGGCGCAGGCGGGGCAGCGGATGGTTTCCAGATCAGCGCCGAATTCGCCGGCGATCATGCTGGCGATGCGCGCGGTGGTTCCTGTCCGGGAATAATAGACGACGAGGACACGCATGCCGCTCGGTCCCTCTGCGTAATGACACATTTTTATACAGAAGAGACTCAGGTTTGGCGCGCGGAAGCGGTGAACGGGACGTTAATATTTTGATAGTTTCTGGGATGAGGGCACGGATTATTTACCGACAGGGTTGCTGTGGCGTGCGGTGAGGGTGTGGGTCGATGACCCGGCCGGTTGCGGGGAATGTTTCACGGGAAACAATCGGGGCGGTGCGGGGCCGCCGATTTCAGCCGTCCAACAGCGATCTCTCGTTTTTCGAGACACTCTCATACACCAGCATCTGCACGCCGTTGCGGAGAAAAGAGTCGGATTCGGTCATGCCGATGGCGCCGAGGACGGTGCGGCTGGCAAAATTGTCGGCGCGGGCGATGGCGATGATGCGGCGCAAATGAGCGCGGTCGTGGCCGTAGCGGAGGGCGGCGCTGGCGGCTTCGCGAGCGAGGCCGGCGCCGCGGACTTCGGGCCATAGGGCGAAACGGAGCGCGATGCCGCGGCCGTCCGGGCGGTCGGCGAGGCCGGTGATGCCGAGGAAGGCGTTGGTGGTGCGGCCGCGGATGGTCCAGATTCCGAAGCCTTGCGCGCCCCAGGCGGCGATGTCTTCCGCCAGTTCGGCCACGGCCTGTTCGCGGGTGCGGACCCCGCCGAGCATCAGGGCGAAGGCGCGGGGGTCGGTTTTCAGGGCGACGAGATCCTCGACATCGGACCAGCCCACCGGATCGAGCCGCAACCGCCCGGTGGTGATCTGCCATGTCGGGTTGATGGTCATGGAAATGGCGGGGCCTTGCCCCGGGCCCCATCAGGGGCGCTGCCCCTGAACCAAGCCAAAGGCGGAGCCTTTGGAATCCATTCGTTTTGGTTTTGGGGAGGGCATCCGGGCAATTGCCTTGGTAAAGGCAGGGACACGCCCTCCCCAAAACCAAAACGCGAGCGCGGTTCCAAGGGCTCAGCCCTTGGCGGGGGTGCAGGGGGTGGAACCCCCTGCGTGGGCCCGGAACCAAGACCCTGCATCCGCTGGCTACCTTGTGAGGGGGCGGTATTTGATGCGGTGGGGTTCGGTAGCGTCGGCGCCGAGGCGGCGGCGTTTGTCTTCCTCGTAATCCTGGAAGTTGCCCTGGAACCATTCGACGTGACTGTCGCCCTCGAAGGCGAGGATGTGGGTGGCGAGGCGATCGAGGAACCAGCGGTCATGCGAGATGATGACGGCGCAGCCGGCGAATTCGGCGAGGGCTTCTTCCAGGGCGCGCAGCGTATCGACGTCGAGATCGTTCGTGGGTTCGTCAAGGAGGATGACGTTGTGTTCGCCCTTGAGCATTTTCGCGAGGTGGACGCGGTTGCGTTCGCCGCCGGAGAGGATGCCGACTTTCTTCTGCTGGTCGGAGCCCTTGAAGTTGAAGGCGCCGACATAGGCGCGGGAGGGGACGGTGCGCTTGCCGAGGTGGATGACGTCGGTGCCGCCGGAGATTTCCTCCCAGACGGTCTTGTTGTCATCGAGGCTGTCGCGCGACTGGTCGACATAGCCGAGTTTCACGGTGTCGCCGACGACGAAGGAGCCGGCATCGGGTTTTTCGACGCCGGTGATCATCTTGAAGAGAGTGGATTTGCCGGCGCCGTTGGGGCCGATGACGCCGACGATGCCGCCGGGGGGGAGCTTGAAGGAGAGGCCGTCGATCAGGAGGTTGTCGCCGAAGCCCTTGCGGAGATCCTGGGCCTCGATGACGGTGCCGCCGAGGCGCGGGCCGGGGGGGATGACGATTTCGGCGACGCCGGAGACCTGCTCGCTCGATTTGGCGAGCATTTCCTCGTAGCGGCTGATGCGGGCCTGGTTTTTCGCCTGGCGGGCCTTGGGGGAGGCGCCGATCCATTCGCGCTCTTCCTTGAGGGCGCGCTGGCGGGCGGATTCTTCCTTTTCCTCCTGGGCGAGGCGCTTCTGTTTCTGTTCGAGCCAGGAGGTGTAGTTGCCCTCGAACGGGTAGCCGCGGCCGCGTTCGAGTTCGAGGATCCAGTTGGTGACGTTTTCGAGGAAGTAGCGGTCGTGGGTGACGAGGATGACGGTGCCGGTGTAGGCGCGCAGGGTCTTTTCGAGCCAGGCGACGGATTCGGCGTCGAGATGGTTGGTCGGTTCGTCGAGGAGGAGGAGGTCGGGCTTCTCGAGGAGGAGGCGGCAGAGGGCGACGCGGCGGCGCTCACCGCCGGAGAGGTTGGTGACGGCGGCGTCGGACGGGGGGCAGCGAAGGGCGTCGAGCGCGATATCGATCTGGCGGTCGAGCTCCCAGCCGTCGCCGGCGTCGATCTTTTCCTGGAGGGTGGCCTGTTCGGCGAGCAGGGCGTTCATCTGCTCGTCGTCCATCGGCTCCATGAAGGCTTCGGAGATTTCGTTGAAGCGGGCGAGGGCGGCGCGCATGTCGGCGAAGGCGAGGGCGACGTTCTCGCCGACGGTGAGGGTCGGGTCGAGATGCGGTTCCTGCGGGAGGTAGCCGACGCGGGCGCCCTCGGCGGCCCAGGCCTCGCCGCCAAATTCCTTCTCGATGCCGGCCATGATTTTCAGCAGGGTGGATTTGCCGGCGCCGTTGACGCCGAGAACGCCGATCTTGACGCCGGGGAGGAAGGAAAGGGTGATGCCCTTGAAGACCTCGCGGCCACCGGGGAAGGCCTTGGTGAGGTCTTTCATCACATAGACATACTGGTAGCTGGCCATCGGGAGTTCCTGTGCGCGTGCGGGGTTTTGCAGCCGGTATAGGTGGGGGGCGACGCGCGGGCAACCGAGGGCGGGGTTTTGCGGCTGTGGAGCGCGCGGAATGCAGAACGGCCGGAGCAGAACGCCAGAGCGAAATACAGAACGGCCGGAGCAGAACTCCGGAGCGAAATACAGAACGGCCGGAGCAGAACTCCGGAACGAAATGCAGAACGGCCGGAGCGAAACTCCGGCCGTGTACGCGTTCAGGGGTTGGGGGTGCGGGGTGTCAGATGTCGACGTGCCAGCCGAGGGCGAGGTTCAGCACGATGCCGTAGGTGAGATACATCAGCCACAAGCCGGTGACGGTGTGGAAGAAGCCCTGGGCGCGGAGGCTGAACGGGGCGGCGACGCCGAAATAGGAAAATATTCCGGAGAAATACACGCAGCAGAGGCCAACAAAGAGGATGGCCACCGGAATGTCGCCCGCTTCGGCGAAGACGATCAGGCCGAGGACGGAGACGAGGAAGAAGGCGACCGCCATGAAGCCGTTCACCCGCATGTCACCCTGGCGCATGCGGCTCAGGCCGATGGCGAACCAGTGAACGCCGAAGACCGAGGTGAGGATGCCGGCCGCGTAGAGCGGGGCGCCGTGGAAAACGTGGAACCAGGTCAGGCCGACAAGGATGTAGGTGCCGCAGAGGAATTGCAGGAAGCCGGGCATCCAGACGCCGTACCAGCCATTGGCCCAATCGACCGCAGGCGAGCGTTCCGGGAAGCCGAAGAGCTCCTGCGGACCATAGATCAGATAGCCGGTGCCGAGGCCGAAGAAGGCGAGGCCGAGGGGCACATAGGCCGAGGTTGGAAGACTGAAGACAGTGGGTGTCATTGGGCGTCTCTCATTGGTTTGATTGAGCCCGCGCCGGCACGGGGCCGGCGCGGGCGGTCCGACGATTGTTCGGCGCCGAACGCTTCTTATTCAAACCAGGTTACGAGATCGCCAGTTTTCGGGTTCAATTATGCGTTATTCACATGGATGTGATCAAACGCCCGCGATTTTGGCACGCTGGCGTACCAAAGCGAGGACGGCGGCGCAGGTGGGGGCCGGCAGGTCGACCCAGGCGGCCATCTCGACCACGGCGCCGAGCAGCGCCTCGATCTCGATCGGGCGGCCGCGCTCGAGATCCTGGAGCATCGAGGTCTTGTGCGCGCCGACCTCGGCCGCGCCATCGATCCGCTTCTCGACATCGATGGCGAAGCGCACGCCGAGCGCCTCGGCGATGGCCGCACCCTCGAGCATCATCCCCCGCGCGAGGGCGCGGGTGCCGGGGTCGGCGGTGATGACGTCGAGTGTCGCACCGGTCAGCGCGCTGATCGGGTTGAAGGCCATGTTGCCCCAGAGCTTGACCCAGATGTCGTCGCGGATGCGGGGGCGGACCGGCGCCTTGAGGCCGGCCTCGATCATCAGGCGGCTGATCAGGGCGGCGCGCTCGGTGCGGGCGCCATCGGGCTCGCCGAGGACGAAACGGTCGCCATAGGTGTGGTTGACCACGCCGGGCTCGACGATCTCGGCGGCGGGGTAGACGATGCAGCCGAGCGTCTGCGCCGGGGGCAGCGCGGCCCAGACCGCGCCCTCGGGATCGACCGCGGTGATCCGACGGTCGGTGAAGGGGGCAGGCAGGCCGTAGGTATACCACCAGGGGATGCCGTTGATCGCGGCGATGATGGTGGTCTGCGGGCCGATCAGGTGGCGGAGTTGCGGCAGGGCGGGCTCGATGCCCTGGGCCTTGAGCGTGATGAGAACATAATCCTGCGGGCCGAGTTCGGCGGCGTCGGCCACGCGGGGGCGGGTGAGAATTTTTTCCCCGCCGGAGAGGAGCAGAAGCCCGTTGGCCTCGATGGCGGCGCGATGCGGGCCGCGGGCGACGATCGAGACATCGGTGCCGGCCGCTTGCAGCCGGGCGGCGACGAGGCCGCCAATGGCCCCGGCGCCGAAGACGCAGATGCTGGTCATGCCTCGATCCCGAGGCGGGCGGCGAGGCCGACGCGCTGGACCTTGCCGGTCGGGCCCTTGGGGATCGCCTCCATGATCAGGATGCGGCGGGGCACCTTGAAGGCGGCGAGGCGGCCGGCGGCGAAATCGCGGATCGCCTGCGGGTCGGGCGCGGTGCCGGCGCGGGGGACGACGATGGCGGCGACGTCCTCGCCCAGCTTGTCGTGCGGGATGGCGAAGGTGCAGACCTCGGCGATGTCCGGATGGTCGAGCAGGGCGACATCGACCTCCAGCGGGCTGATCTTCTCGCCGCCGCGGTTGATCTGCTCCTTGAGCCGGCCGGTGAGGAAGAGATAGCCCTCGGGGTCGAGCATGCCCTGGTCGCCAGTGCGGAACCAGCCATTGGCGAAGGCCTTGGCGTTGGCGTCGGGGTTGGCGGCGTAGCCGGCAGTGACGTTGGGACCGCGGATGACGACCTCGCCGGTTTCGCCCTGCGGCAGGAGGGTGCCGTCATCGTCCATGATCGCGATTTCGGGGCCGGCGGCGATGCCGACCGAGCCGGCCTTGCGGGCGCGCGGCGGCAGCGGGTTGGAGGCCATCTGGTGGGCGGCCTCGGTCATGCCGTAGGCCTCGATCACCGGGGCGCCGAATTTCTGCTCCAGCGCCGCCATCACCTGCGGCGGCAGCGAGGCGGAGGAGGAGCGGATGAACCGCAGCCGGGCGAGCGCCCTGACCGCGTCGTCCTCGGGGGCGCGAAGCAGGATCGCCTGGTGCATGGTCGGCACCGCCGTGTACCAGGTGGGGGTTTCCTCCTCGAGCCAGGAGAAGAAGCGGAAGGCGTTGAAGCCGGGCGTGCAGCAGACGGCGGCGCCGGCGCGCAGCGAGGCGAGGGTTGCCGCGATCAGGCCGTGAATGTGGAACAGCGGCATCACGTTGAGGCAGAGATCGTCCGGCGCGAGGGCGAGGCTGGCGGAGATGTGGCGCGCCGAGGCGGCGAGGTTTTTGCTGCGCAGCGGGACGATCTTGGGACGCGCGGTGGTGCCGGAGGTGTGCAGGACCAGCGCCTCGTCCTCCGGTTCGGCCGGGCCGGGGTTGGCGGCCGGGGTTTCGGGCAGGGCTGAGACGTCGAGCGTGAAGACGCCGGCGGGGGCGGACTCGTCCTCGGCGAGGTCGAGCAGGGGGATGCCGAGCCTGGCGGCGACGCCGCGCACCGGGCTGTCGGTGCCGGCGGCGACGATGACGGCGCGGGGCTTCAGGTCATCGAGATAGAATTCGAATTCCTGGTCCTTGTAGGCCGGGTTGAGCGGGGCGGCGCAGCACATCGCGGCGATGGCGGCGAAGGCGGTCGCGGCGGCGGGGCCGTTCGGCAGGACGATGGCCACACGATCGCCACGGCCGATGCCGCGCGCGTTGAGCGCGGTGCGCACCTCCTCCGCCAGGGCGGCGAGGGCGGGGCCGGAACAGGGGAGCCGCGCGGGCGCGGCGATGGCGCGGGCGCCGGTATGGGCACTCAGGATGTCGTGGACCGTTTCGCTCATGGCTGGCTTGCCGCCTCCTTTTATATGCTGCGATCAGAGGTGTTAGAGCAGCTTTATCCGATCCTGATGGATCGGAACGTGCTCTGGTGCGGCGATGTCTCTGACGCGGATCGGCCCGGCGGGCAAGGGGGTGGCGCGCGTTCGACCGGGGTAGGGTCAGGGTATGGCGTAGGAGGCGATGAAGCGGCGGTCGATCCGGTCTTTCCAGCGCCGCACCCAGGCGCCGGAGACGACGAGGCCGTTGCGCGTGCCGATCGCGTGGTCCGGCCCGGTGGCGAGGAGGTAGAGGGCGGCGCGCTGCGGGCGGAAGCGGCGGAGCGGCAGCCCGGCGAGGGCGCGGCGAAGGTTTTCGGCCAGCACCGGACCCTGGCGGACCGCGTAGAGCCCGGATTTCGGCACGCCGAGGGCGCCAAAGCCGGCGATGTCGCCGGCGGCGAAGACGGTATCGTGCGAGCGGGAGCGCAGCGTCGGGGCGACGGCGACGAACCCCGCCGGATCGAGGGCGAGGGCGCTGCCGCGCAGCCAGGCGGGGGCGGCGGCGCCGGCGGCCCAGACCACGGCATCGGCGGCGAGGCTGGTTCCGTCATCGAGCGGGATCTGCCCCGCCCGCGGGATGCCGGCGCGCGCCGGCGGGCCGAGCGCGATGCGGCAGGCATCGAGGCGGGCGGCGACCAGGCTTGCGGCGCGGCGCGGCAGGCCGGGCAAGAGGCCGGATGGGCCGGGCAGCAGGGTGAGGGAGAGCGTCGCCGGATCGGCCCCGGTGGCGGCGCGGCGGGCGCGCAGCCGGTGCGCGAGGGCGAAGGCGAGTTCGACCCCGGCGGCACCGCCGCCGACCACGGCGAGGTGGAACGGCGCGGGGCGGGACGACGCGGCGTCCAGCGCCGGCAGATGGGCGAGCAGGGCGTCCGGCGGGCGGACCGGGATGACGCCATCGGCAGCGGGTGAAGCGGGCGGGGCGCCGATATCGAGGGCCAGCAGGTCGTAGCCGAGCGCCTCGCCGCCGGCGCGGAGGACGCGGCGCGCATCGGGGTCGAGGCCGGTTGCGCGGTCGAGGCAGAGGGTGGCGCCGGCGGCGGCGGCGAGGCGGACGATGTCGATCCGTCCCGCTGCCGGATCGGTGCCGCCAGCGACGATGCCGGGCAGCATGCCGGAATAGGACAGGCTTTCCGACGGGGTCAGCACGGTGACGCGCAGGCCGGGATGCGGTGCTTGCGCCAGGTCGCGCAGCACCGCGATGCTGGCATGGCCGGCGCCGACGAGCAGCAGATGGCGGGCGGCCGGCATCGGCACGGCGCGGGTCAGGCGGCGGCGGGCTTCACCTTGTAGCCCTCTTCCTCGATCGCGGCGGCGAGGGCGGCGGCCTCGGCGGCGGTGGCGGCGGGGATGCGCACGGTGCCGGCGGCAAGATCGACCGCGACCTCGGCGCCCGGATGCACCGCCTGCACCGCCCCGGTCACGGCGCGGACGCAATGCTGGCAGGTCATGCCTTCGACGTTGAACTCGATCATGGCGGATCTCCTCGACAGGGGCAGTATGGGTGGAAACATGGTGTCTGCCATGATGGGAAGGTCAAGGGGGCGGGTTTGACCTTCCCATCATGGCAAACCCATATCATGCGGCGAAAGGAGCCCGCCATGACCCCGAGCAGTGCCGCAATGACCGATGCCGCCGATCCGCAGGCGGTGGACCTCGCGGTGGAGGGCATGACCTGCGCCTCGTGCGTGGCGCGGGTGGAGCGGGCGGCGCGGAAGGTGGCGGGGGTGAGCGGCGCGGCCGTCAATCTCGCCAGCGAGCGGGCGCGGATTTCCGGCAGCGGGTTCGACACGGCGGCGGTGATCGCGGCGATCAGCAAGGCGGGATATGCCGCGCATGAGGTGGTGGACAGCGAAGCTGCGGCCGATGCCGAGGACGCGCGGCGGGCGGCGGACGGGCGGCGGGATCTGCGCCACGTGATCCTCGCAGCACTGCTGACGGCGCCGCTGATCGGCAACATGGCGCTGCATATGGCGGGCGCGCCGCTGGCGCTGCCGGGCTGGGCCGAGCTGGCGCTGGCGACACCGGTGCAGCTCTGGCTCGGCGCGCGGTTCTATCGCGCGGGGTGGGCGGCGCTGCGGGCGGGGGCGGGGAACATGGACCTGCTCGTCGCGCTCGGCACCACCGCGGCCTATGGGCTGAGCCTGGTGCTGCTGGTGCAGGGCTGGGCCGGCGGGCAAGGGGGCGTCCAAGGGGGCGTCCAAGGTGGCGCGCATGGGGGCGTGCCGCTCTATTTCGATTCCGCGGCGACGGTGATCACCCTCATCCTGTTCGGCAAGTGGCTGGAGGCGCGGGCGCGGCGGCAGACCGGGGCGGCGCTCGCGGCGCTGGCGGCGCTGCGGCCGACCACGGCGCGGCTGCGCGACGCCGATGGCAGCGAGCGGGACGTGCCGATCGGGCAGGTCCGGCGCGGCGATCTCGTCGCGGTACGGCCGGGCGAGCGGATTCCGGTCGATGGCGTGATCGAGGCGGGGGAGTCGAGCGTCGATCTCTCGATGCTGACCGGCGAGAGCCTGCCGGTGGCGCGCGGGCCGGGCGGGCAGGTGCCGGGCGGGGCGATCAACGGCGAGGGCGCGCTGTTGCTGCGCACCGAGGCGGTCGGGGCGGAGACGATGCTCGCCCGCATCATCCGCCTGGTGGAGACGGCGCAGGCGGAGAAGGCGCCGATCCAGCGCCTGGTGGACCGGGTGGCGGCGGTGTTCGTGCCGGTTGTCGTGGCGGTGGCGGCGGCGACGCTGGTGGGGTGGCTGCTGGCCGGGGCGGGGGCGCCGGTGGCGATCCTGAACGCGGTGTCGGTTCTGGTGATCGCCTGTCCCTGCGCCCTCGGGCTCGCGACGCCGACAGCGGTGATGGCGGGGACCGGCGTTGCCGCACGGCACGGCATTCTCGTGAAGGACGCCGAGGCGCTGGAGGCGGCGGCGCGGGTGACGGCGGTCGCCTTCGACAAGACCGGCACGCTGACCGAGGGCAAGCCCGCAGTGGTGGCGCTGGCCCCGGCCGGCGAGATGGACGCCGCGGCGCTGCTCGCCACGATGGCCGGGGTGATGGCGGGCAGCGAGCATCCGCTGGCGCGGGCGGTGTGCGCGCGGGCGGAGAGCGAGGGCATCGCGCCGCTGCCGGCGGAGGCGGTCAAGGCGCTGCCGGGGCGCGGGGTGAGCGGGGTGGTCGGCCGGCAGCGGATCATGATCGGCAGCTCCCGCCTGCTGGAGGAGACCGGCGCTGCCGCCGGACGGCTCGGCGCGACGGCGCGGGAGCTGGAGACGGACGGGCGCAGCGTGTCCTGGGTGATCGGGACCGAGCCAGCGGGCAGCGCGGAGATGGGCGGCGCGGCGCAGGTGCTCGGGCTGGTCGGGTTCGGCGACCGGGTGAAACCGGGGGCGGCCGGCGCGGTCGCGGCACTGGTCGCGCAGGGGCGGCTCGTGGCGCTGCTGACCGGCGACAATGCGGGCGCGGCCGCCGCCGTGGCGCGGGACCTCGGGATCGACAAGGTGTTTTCGGGGCGGCTGCCGGCGGACAAGGAAGAGATCATCGGCGCCCTGCGGCGGGACCGGCACGTGGTCGCGATGGTGGGGGACGGGGTGAACGACGCGCCCTCGCTCGCCGCCGCCGATATCGGGATGGCGATGGCGACGGGCACGGATATCGCGATGCATACGGCGGGGATCACGCTGATGCGCGGCGACCCGGCACTGGTCGTCGCGGCGCTGGACGTGGCGCAGGCGACGATGCGCAAGATCCGCCAGGGCCTGTTCTGGGCGTTCGTCTACAACGTGGTCGGCATTCCGTTGGCCGCACTCGGCTGGCTGAGCCCGATGGTCGCCGGCGCGGCGATGGCGGCATCGAGCGTCAGCGTGGTGACCAACGCGCTGCTGCTGCGCCGCTGGTGGCCAAAGGTGAAATAACGTCGCGTCAGTAGGTGGCGCGGCCGCCGGAGATGTCGAACACGGCGCCGGTGCTGAAGGAGGCTTCGTCCGAGGCGAGGAAGCAGATCAAGGCTGCGATTTCCTCGACCGTGCCGAAGCGGTTCATCGGGATTTTCGAGAGCATGTAGTCGATGTGCTGCTGGCTCATCTGCTCGAAGATCGCGGTGCGGACGGCGGCGGGGGTGATGCAGTTCACCGTGATCGGCGTGCCGGCGAGTTCCTTGCCGAGCGACTTGGTCAGGCCGATGACGCCGGCCTTGGAGGCGCTGTAGGCCGGGGCGTTGGGATTGCCTTCCTTGCCGGCGATGGAGGCGATGTTGACGATGCGCCCGGCGTTGCGCGCGCGCATGTGCGGCACCACCGCCTTGCAGGCGCAGAACACGCCGGTGAGATTGACCTCGATGACCTGGCGCCAGGCTTCGAGCGGGTAGTCCCACGTCGTCGCGTTCGGGCCGGTGATGCCGGCGCTGGCGATGAGAACATCGATCGCGCCGTGCTCGCGCACCGCCTCGGCGGCGGCGCGTTCGAGGGCGCGCAGGTCGGTGACGTCGAGCGACACGCCGGAACAGGACGGGCCAAGATCCTGGGCGGCGGCAACGATGGCCTCGCGGCTGCGATCCCACAGGATGGCGTTGCCGCCCTCGGCGATGATGCGGGTGGCGGCGGCAAGGCCGATGCCGGCGGCACCGCCGGTGATCACCGCGGTCTTGCCCTCGAAACGGTTTTCCACTCGTGTTTTCCTTCAGATCGCGGCGCGCTTGTCGTGCTTCGCAAGGCGATGGAGCAAAAAGTCGATTTCGGCGCGCGCGGTTTCGGTGAGCTTGCCGGCGGGGACGCGCTGGACGTCATGGGCGATAACGCCGCGTTTGCGAAGAACATATTTGCGGGTGGCGAGACCGACGCCTTGCTGCTGTTCGTAGCGGATCAGCGGCAGATGGGCGTCGAACAGATCATGCGCGTCGTCGCGCTTGCCCGCGTTCGAGAGGCGGACGATGTCGGCCAGCATGTCCGGGAAACAATAGCCGGTCATCGCACCATCGGCGCCGCGCTCCATTTCGAAATCGAGAAAGAGCCCGCCATTGCCTGTTAGAATCGAAAGCGGGCGCAGGCTGCCCTCGCGCTGGAAGGCGCGCAGCGCGGAGATTTTTTCGAGCCCCGGCCAGTCCTCGTGCTTGAGCATGACGCAGGAGGGCAGGTCCGTCACGATGCGGCGGATGACCTGCGGCGTCATGATCACCGAGAGCGTCAGCGGATAGTCCTGGATGACGAACGGGATGTCGCTGCCGATCACCTCGATCGCGTTGTGATAGTAGGTCACGATCTGATCATCGGTGCGCAGCGAGGGCGGCGGGGCGATCATGACGCCGGCGGCCCCCGCATCCATCACCGCGCAGGCGAGGTTGCGCATGGCGGCGAAACCGGGGGCGGAGACGCCGACGATGACGGGCACGCGCATCCGGCCGATGACCTGGCGGGAGATGGCTAACGCTTCGTCAGCGTCGAGCTTGGGGGCTTCGCCCATGATGCCGAGGATGGTGATGCCAGTCGCACCGGCGGAAGAATAGAAATCGCACATCGTGTCGATCGATGTCGTATCGATCGCGCCATCGGGCAGGAACGGCGTGGGCGCGATGGGGAAGACGCCGCGCGCGGTGTGGTCGAGTTTCATTGCGGCGGCATCTTCGCCGGGGTTTCGGCGACGGGGGTGATCGGGCCCTTGCCGTCGAACCAGGACATGACGTTGCGGATCAGCAGGTCCGCCATCAGGCCGCGGGTGTGGTGCGTGCCGGTGCCGATATGCGGCACGAGAACCGCGTTGTCGCAGGCGAGAAGTGAAGCCGGGACATGCGGCTCGTTTTCAAAGACATCGAGGCCGGCGGCGAGGATTTTGCGATGGGTCAGCGCGTCGATCAGGGCGGCTTCGTCGACCACGGTGCCGCGGGCGACGTTGATCAGGATGCCATCGGGGCCGAGGGCGGCGAGCACCTCGGCATTGACGACATGGCGGGTGGCGGCACCGCCGGGGAGAACGACAATCAGCACATCGACCGCGGCGGCGAGATCGCGCAGCGAGGGGAAATGCGGATAGTCGAGATCCGGGATCCTGTTGCGCGTGTGATAGGCGATCGGCAGGTCGAAGCCCGAGAGGCGGCGGGCGACGACGCGGCCGATGCGGCCCATGCCGGCGATGCCGATGCGCCGGCCACGCAGGCTGTGGCCGAGCGGGAAGGCGCCGCCGGTCCATCTGCCGTCGCGAAGATAGCGCTCGGCGGCAGGGATCGTTCTGATCGTGGCGAGCAGGAGGCCGACGGTGAAATCGCCCATCTCGTCGTTCAGGACATCCGGCGTGTTGGTGACGATAACGCCGTGTTTGGCCGCTGCATGCGCATCGACCGTGTCGTAGCCGACGCCGAAATTCGCGATCAGTTCGAGCGCGGGCAGGCGGGCGATCAGCGGCGCATCGGTCGGGCGGCGGCCGCGCGTCACGAGGCCGCGTATCCGCGCGCCGTGCTGCGCGATCAGCGCGTCGAGATTGCTGCCGTCATCGACCAGAATGTCGAAGCGGGCGGCAAGCGAGTCCTCGATGACCGGCATCAGGTCGCCAAGGAAGAGAAGTGTGGGGCGCTCGCTCATGCGGAGGGTCCTTCGCCACGGAGGAAATCGAAATCGCAGCCTTCATCGGCTTGCAGCACGGTGGTTTCGAACAGCCTGGCATAGCCGCGCGCAGGCGGCGGGCGCATCGGCCGGGCGGCGTGATCCGCCGCGCGGCGCTGCCATTCGGCATCGTCGATCAGCAGATCGAGCGTGCGCGCGGCGACGTCGAGCCGGATCGGATCGCCGGTGCGGACGAGGGCGAGCGGGCCGCCGGAAGCGGATTCCGGAGCGATGTGCAGCACGATGGTGCCGAAGGCGGTGCCGCTCATCCGTGCATCGGAAATTCGTACCATGTCTTTCACCCCGGCGCGGGCGAGCTTGCGCGGGATCGGCAGGTAGCCGGCCTCGGGCATGCCGGGCGCGCCGATCGGGCCGGTGTTGCGCAGGACGAGGATTGTTTCGGGCGTGACATCCAGCTCGTCGGAATCGATTCTTGTCGCCATGTCCTCGACATTTTCAAAGACGAGGGCGGGGCCGGTGTGGTTCAGCAAGTGCGGCGAGGCGGCGGATTGCTTGATGACGGCGCCGCGCGGGCAGAGATTGCCACGCAGCACGGCGAGGGCGCCGGAGGATTTCAGCGGCTTGTCGGCGGTGCGGATGACGGTCTGGCCGGGGACGATTTCGGCGGCTTCGGCGATCTCGCCGATGGTCTGGCCGCTGATGGTGGGTGAAGCAGGATCGAGATGGGGCAAAAGTTCGCGCAGCAGGCGGGGGATGCCGCCGGCGTGGTGGAAATGCTCCATGTAGTGATCGCCGGAGGGTTTCAGATCCACCAGGACGGGGACGGAACGGCCGATCGCATCCACTGTGTCGAGCTCGATCCTGATACCGGCGCGGCCGGCCATGGCGGTGAGGTGGATGATGCCGTTGGTCGACCCGCCGATGGCTTGCAGCACGGCGAGGGCGTTGCGCAGCGAGGCGGGCGTAATGAGGTCGCGCGGGCGGGGCGCGCCGGATTTCGCCAGCTCGACGATGCGCTTGCCGCTGGCCTCGGCGATGCGGCGGCGCTCGGCATGGACGGCGGGGATGGTGGCGCTCATGGGGAGGGAAAACCCGAGCGCCTCGATCACGCAGGCCATGGTGCTCGCGGTGCCCATCACCATGCAGGTGCCGACCGAGGGGGCGAGGCGGCCGCTGATGGTTTCGATTTCGGCCGCATCGATCTGCCCGGCGCGGTGCATTCCCCAGAGGCGGCGGCAATCGGTGCAGGCGCCGAGCACCTCGCCCTTGTGATGGCCGACGACCATGGGGCCGGTGGGGACGACGATGGTGGGCAGGTTGGTGCTGATCGCGCCCATCAGCTGGGCGGGGAGGGTCTTGTCGCAGCCGCCGATGACGATCACGGCGTCCATCGGCTGGGCGCGGATCATTTCCTCGGTGTCCATCGCCATCAGGTTGCGCAGGAACATCGAGGTCGGGTGCGCGAAGCTCTCGCCGATGGAGATGGTGGGGAAGACCATCGGCAGGCCGCCGGCGAGCATGACGCCGCGCTTGGCGGCCTCGATCAGGTCGGGGCTGTTGCCATGGCAGGGATTGTAGTCGCTGCCGGTGTTGGTGATGCCGATGATGGGCCGGTCCAGCGCATCGTCGGAGTAGCCCATCGCCTTGATGAAGGCCTTGCGGAGAAACAGCGAGAAGCCGGCATCGCCATAGCTGGTCAGCCCCTTGCGCAAGCCCGACATGGTCAGGCCTTCTGGCTGGCGCGGAAGGCTTCGTAGCGGGCTTTGGTTTCGGCGTTCGCCGGGTAGAGGCCGGGGAGCGGCACGCCGCGCTCGATCTCGGTCATGATCCAGGCTTCCAGCGCCTCCTGCTCGATGGCTTCGGGCACCACTTCGGCGAGCAGGGCCTGGGGGATGACCACCGCGCCATCGTCATCGACCACGATCATGTCGTTCGGGAAGACGGCGACGCCGCCGCAGGCGATGGGCTGCTGCCAGGCGACGAAGGTGAGGCCGGCGACCGAGGGCGGGGCGGCGGCGCCGCGGCACCAGACCGGCAGGCCGGTGCCGAGCACGCCGGCCAGATCGCGCATCACCCCGTCGGTGACGAGGCCGGCGACGCCGCGCTTGCCCATGCGGGCGCAGAGAATGTCACCGAAAATGCCGGCATCGGTGATGCCCATGGCGTCGGCGACGGCGATGCAGCCTTCCGGCATCGCCTCGATCGCGCCGCGGGTCGAGGTTGGCGAGGCCCAGGAGGCGGGGGTGGCGAGATCCTCGCGGGCGGGGACGAAGCGCAGGGTGAAGGCGCGGCCGACCTTGCGGCCCTGGCCAGGGGTGAGCGGCGACGTGCCGCGCAGCCAGACATTGCGCAGGCCCTTCTTGAGCAGGACCGTGGTGAGAGTCGCCGTCGAGACCGATTGCAGCGCGGCGATGAAGGCGGCGTCCTGCGCCTGGTCGGTTCCGGTATCCGGCGTCGCATTCGCGGTCATTGGCGTTCCCCCTGTCTGGCGCGGACGGCGCCATTCGGTCGTTTGTATATTAGGGGCACGCCATGCCGCAAGGCGGGTGGTCAGTCGTCATCGCCATGATGCCAGCCGTGGTAATAGCCGGGCGGGCCATAGCCATAGGGGTAGTAGACGCAGCCGGCGAGCGCGGTGGCGAGGCCGGCAAGGGCAAGGGCCAGAATCGTGGCCCGAAGTGCGGAGCGGTTCATCTGCTGTTTCCCTCCTCGTGGATGGCGTAACAAACCCGGCAAAACCGGTGTTTCGATGACACCAATGTGGCAGGGATGTGGAATTTTGTCCTAATTCAAGGTATTTGGGATATTATTCCTGTAACGGAACTGGGAATTTATTCCGTGATTCCGCAAGATCAGGGTTTCACGAAGACCATGATGACGATGATGACCATCAGGATGGTCGGGACCTCGTTGGCGATTCGGTAGAAGCGCTCGGGCTTGATGTTGGCGTCGTTCAGGAAATTTTTCCGCCATTTGGAGAGCGCACCGTGAAAGCCGCTCATCAGGATGACGGAGATGAATTTCGTCCACCACCAGCCGGCCGACCAGGAGATGGCGCCGGGGGTGAGGATGAGCAGGATGCCAAAACTCCAGGAGGAGATCATCGCCGGGGTGGCGATCTGCTTGAGCAGGCGGCGTTCCATCACCTTGAAACGGGCGGATTCGGCGGAGCCGGGGGCGAGCTGGCAGTGATAGACATAGAGGCGCGGCAGGTAGAACAGCGCCGCCATCCAGGCGATGATCGACATCACGTGAAAGGCGAGTTCCCAGCGGTAGAACGGCGCGAGGGCGGCGATGGTCATGATTTGGCTCCGATCGCGGCGGCGAGGGCGACGAGGTCGCGCAATTCGTGGTGGCCGGCGATGATTCGGGCGGCACCGGCGGCGAGCAATGCCTCGCCATTGCCGTGGGGGGCAAAGCCGTAGCAGGTCATGCCGGCGGCGACGGCGCCGGTGATGCCGGTGACGCTATCCTCGATCACGAGGCAGGTTTCCGGGGCGGCAGGCAGCGAGCGGGCGGCGGCGAGGAAGACATCCGGCGCCGGTTTCGGCCGTCCGCCTTCGGGGAACAGGCGCGGGGCGGAGAAGGTGCGGCCGGCCACGAGATCGCGCCAGCCGACGCGGCCGAATTTCGCCTCCATCTCGACATCGGCCGAGTTGGAGGCGATGCGCCAGGGCTGGCCGGCAGCATCGAAATGCTCGAGGATGTCGCGCGCGCCGGGAATGGGTTCGGCGTGACGCTCCATCGCGGCGACGATGCGGGCAATAAGCATCGTGTTCCAGTCGGCAGGCAGCTTGCTGCCGAGATCGGCCTCGATCATCGGGCGCATGGCGCGGAGCGAGACGCCGACGAAGCGGGCCATCGCCGCATCCGGCGTGATCGGCAGGCCCAGCTCGGTCATCGCCGCGGCGATGACGGCGGCAGAGACGCGTTCGCTATCGATCAGAACGCCGTCGCAATCGAAAATGACGAGGTCGAAGCTACGGGTCATGCCGCCTCGACCGCCCGATGCCGGGCCCAGGGGCAATCCCGGTTGCGGACATCGCACGACCGCCCGCCGCGATGCGAGCAGAGGCCGGGACCGTGGGCCACGGCGCGACGGGCGATTCCTGCCACGGCAGCGATGAAGGCGGGATCGTCGTTTTGCGCCGGGGCGCGGTAATAGCCGGGCAGCTTCAGATGGTCGGCGATTTCGCGATATTCGACATCAAGTTCGACCAGCGTTTCGATATGTTCGGAAACGAAAGCGATGGGGATAACGACGATCGCGGTCTTGTCCTTCGCGGCCTGTTCGATCGCCTGTTCGGTCGAGGGTTCGAGCCATTTCTGCGGCGTGGCGCGGGACTGGAAGCAGACCTGGTAATCGGGCCGGTGGCCGATCCTGTGCTCGATCGCCGCCATCACCGCTTCGGTGCAGGCCTCGACCTCCTCCTGGTAGGGATCGCCAGCCTTGACGATGGATTCCGGCAGGCCGTGGGCGGAGAAGAGCAGGCGGATTTTCGCACCCGAACCGAGATCGGCGCGGGCTTTCTCGTAGGTGCGGATGACCGGCTCGGCGGTGGCGGCGGCGAAAGCGGGATCGTCATACCAGCAGCAGAGCGTGGTGGTCGGAGCGACGAGGCCGGCGCGGGCGGCGGAATCGTGCCAGTCCGCCAGGGAACTGCCGGTCGTTGTCGTGGAGAATTGCGGATAGAGCGGCAGGAGCAGGATGCGCTCGGGGTTCCAGGCCTTCACCTCGCGGGCGACGTCGCGCGCGAAAGGATGCCAGTAGCGCATCGCGATGAAGCATTTCGACCCGGGAAGGGCGGCTTCGAGCGCGTCCGCCTGTTGCCGGGTGAGATCGAGCAGCGGCGATTTCCCGCCCATCAGCGCATAGCCTTCCTCGGCTTTTTTCTGCGCCGAACGGGCGATCAGCCGGGCGAGCCAGAAGCGGATGAAGATTGGCGCGCGGATGATCGCGGGATCGGAGAAGAGGTTGACGCGGAACGGCTTGATCGACTCGGGGCCATCGGGGCCGCCGAGGTTGAACAGCACGATCGCGGTGCGGACGGGCAGAGCGGGTTCGGAATCGTTCATGGCGCTCAGGTGGCGGCGAGGACGGATTCCTCAAGCTCGCCGGGTTCCAGCGAACGGAGGCGTTCGATCACCGCGGCGACGTGTTCGGGCGGAGTATCCGGCACGATTCCATGGCCGAGATTGAAGATGTGCGGGTGGCCTTCGAGGCCGCGGGCGATCCGCTCCACCGCGTGGCCGAGCGAAACGCCGCCGGCGCGCAGCAGCAGCGGATCGAGATTGCCTTGCAGGGCGACGCGGCGCGGCGCGAGCCGGGCAAGGGCGACGGGATCGACCGATGTGTCCATCCCGACCCCGTCGATGCCGGTTTCGGCGATGTAGGACAGGGTCATCAGCCCGCCGAGACGGGGGAAGCCGATGATCTTCACGCCGGGATGACGGGTGCGGAGCTGTTCGACGATGCGCGCCGTCGGGTGGATCACGTGGGCGCGGAAGAGATCCGGCGGCAGCAGCCCGGCCCAGGAGTCGAACAGCATGACGCAATCGGCCCCGGCCTCGATCTGCCAGGAGAGATAGTCGATCGTCGCGGTGGTGACGGTTTCGATCACCGCGGCGAGCAAGGCGGGATCGGCATAGGCGGTGGCGCGGGTGAGCGGAAAATCGCCGCCGCGGCCATCGATCATGTAGCAGGCGACGGTGAAGGGGCTGCCGGCGAAGCCGATCAGCGTCGTCTCCGGGGCAAGTGCCGCGCGGACGCGGGAGACGGTTTCCATCACCGGCTCGGTGCCGCGGCGCAGGGCGGCGGGGTCGAGCGCGTCCAGCGCGGGCAGACCGTCGATCCGTTCGAGGCGCGGCCCTTCGCCCTCGGCAAAGCGGAGTTTCTGGCCCAGCGCCCAGGGCAGGATCAGGATATCGCTGAACAGGATCGCCGCATCCATGCCGAAACGGCGGACGGGTTGCAGGGTCACCTCGGTCGCGAGCGCGGGCGTGGTGCAGAGGGCGATGAAGTTTCCCGCCGTTTCCCTGAGTTTGCGGTATTCGGGCAGGTACCGGCCGGCCTGGCGCATCAGCCATACCGGCGGCGGCCAGACGGCCTCGCCCCCGAGCACTCTGAGAACCGGTTTTTCCGTGCTTTGTCCCGTCATGCGACCTGCCTACCTTCATTTCGACTTATAGGAAAGGACGGTGGTAGGGCTTGTGGCTGTGAACTCTGGGGAACCCCGCAAACCGGATTTTTCTGCACAAAGTTTTCCACAAGCAAAACCGGCGTATACTCTGCTGATTCTGCATCAAACCCCCAGGTTTTCCACATACGCGGGGAGACCCCGGAAGATTCATCCACCGGCACGGGCGGCGGAAAATTCATCCCCGCTTTCCACCGCTTCCGGTATCGCGGCCCAGGTTATCCACGCTATGAGGCAGGGCATGGACGGCAAGCGGCTCAATCTCCACCTGGTTTCCGACGCCACCGGCGACACGCTCGGCGCGGTGGCGCGGGCGGCGAGCGTGCAGTTCGAGGGGGCGGATATTCACCTGCATCGCTGGAGCCTGATCCGCTCGCGGTTGCAGCTGCACCGGGTGCTGGAGGGGATCGAGGCGGAGCGGGGGCCGGTGCTGTGCAGCCTGCTCGACCAGGCGCTGCGCCATGAGCTGGACGAGGCGTGCCAGCGGCTCGGCGTGCGCATCCAGCACGTGCTCGACCCGGTGTTCGGCCTGCTGGCCGACGAGCTGGGCGCGCCGGCGCGGCCGACGCCGGGGCGGCAATATGTGCTGGACGCGGATTATTTCCGCCGGATCGACGCGATGCACTTCGTGCTGTCGCACGATGACGGGCAGGCGCTGCGCGGGCTGGCGGAGGCGGATGTGATTCTGGTCGGCGTATCGCGCTCGTCGAAGACGCCGACCTCGTTTTATCTCGCCAATCGCGGCATCAAGGCGGCGAACGTGCCGCTGGTGCCGGGGATCGACCCGCCGGCGATGCTGGACGACCCGCCCTGCCCGGTGGTCGGGCTGTTCATCGATCTCGAACCGCTGATCGAGATCCGCCGGCACCGGCTGACCCTGCTCGGCCAGGGCAGTTCGGTGGGCGGCGGAGCGGGTGTGTTCCGCCCGGATCGGGGCGACTATGTCGACGAGGAGACGGTGAAGGCGGAGTTGCTCGGCGCGCGGCGGATCTGTGCGGCGCGGGGCTGGCCGACGGTCAATGTCACCCGCCGCTCGATCGAGGAGACCGCGGCGGCGGTGCTGAAACTGATGGACGCCTGGCACGAGCGGCGCCGGCGGGGCGGCCCGGCGGACCGGTAAGGACAGCGCGATCACGTCCGCTTGACTTCCGGGGGTGAGGCTCTAGTGTCCCCAAAACGAGACCCGACAGGTTTCGACAAGAGGCGGACACGAGCAAAATCAGTATTTTAGTGGCCTGACGGTCCCTGAAGCCCGGATGCGCCGTTCAGGGGCAGGCCACGAGCCTGAAAATGGGGAAGGTCCTGTGGCCCAGCTTTCGATGCGGCATCCGGTGTTTGGCGGTTTCATCCTGCATGAGCGGGACGGCGCCATCGTATCGGTCGATTTCGACGCCGGCGAGGCTGCGGCGGCGGATGCGCCGACACCGCTGCTGAAGCGGGCGGCTTCGGCGCTGGAGCGCTATTTCGACGGCGATGCCCTCGACGAGACCCTGCCGCTCGCGCCGGCGGGCACCGATTATCAGCGCCGCGTGTGGGATCATTTGCGCGCGATCCCGCGCGGCCAGACCAGAACCTATGCCGAGGTGGCGCGCGCCGTGGGCGGCAGCGCGCGATCGGTCGGCGGGGCGAACCGCGCCAATCCGATCCCGATCCTCATCCCGTGCCACCGGGTGCGGGCGGCGGACGGGCTTGGCGGCTATTGCGGCAGCAGCGAGGAAGGCTGGGGCCTGGCGATGAAGCGCCGGCTGCTCACCCTCGAAGGGGCTGCGTTCGGCGAACCGACGCGCCGCGGCATCTGAAAAAAATCCGGGAGACAGGACATGACGACCAAGGCCATCCGTATCCACACCCATGGCGGACCTGACGTGCTGCGCTGGGAGGACGTGCCGACACCCGAGCCGGGACGCGGCGAGGCGCTGGTGCGGCACGAGGCGGTGGGGCTGAATTATATCGACGTCTATTTCCGCACCGGCCTCTACAAGATGCCGCATCTGCCGGCGACGATCGGCATGGAGGGGGCGGGGATCGTCGTCGCGGTGGGCGAGGGCGTCACCGAAGTGGCGGCGGGCGACCGCGTCGCCTATGCCGGCGGGCCGGTCGGCGCCTATGCGACCGAGCGGGTGATCGCCGCGGACCGGCTGGTGAAGCTGCCGGCGGGGATCGATTTCCAGACCGGGGCGGCGATGATGCTCCAGGGCATGACCGCGCAATACCTGCTGCGGCGGACCTATCGGGTGCAGGCGGGCGAGACCATTCTCGTGCATGCCGCGGCCGGCGGCGTCGGCCTCATCCTCTGCCAGTGGGCGCGGCATCTCGGGGCCACGGTGATCGGCGTCGTCTCGACCGAGGCGAAGGCGGATCTCGCCCGCGCGCACGGGGCGCATCACGTCATCGTCGGGCACGACAATCTCGCCGCCGAGGTGAAGCGGCTGACCGACGGCGCGATGGTGCCGGTGGTGTATGATTCGGTGGGCAAGGACACGTTCGGGCCGAGCCTCGATTCGCTGGCGCCGCTCGGGCTGATGGTCAGCTACGGCAATGCCTCGGGGCCGGTGCCGCCGCTCGATGTCGGCATTCTCGCGGCCAAGGGCAGCCTGTTCCTCACCCGGCCGACGCTTGCGACCTATACCGCCAAGCGCTCCGACCTCGTTGCCGTGGCGAACGACCTGTTCGGGGTGGTCGAGGCCGGGGCGGTGAAGATCCGCGTCAACCAGACCTTCCCCCTCGCCGAGGCGGCGGCGGCGCACGAGGCGCTGGAGGCGCGGCGGACCACCGGCAGCACCGTCCTGCTGCCCTGAAAAAGGTCGGGCGACGCGCGATCACGATCGCGCGCGCGCCGGATTCCTGCCACGTTTGGATTTGCAGAGTGGAGAGACCCGGCGCGGTGCTTGCCGTATCGGGTTTCATTCCCACACTCCATTCCTGTCCCTCCGTGGACAGTCAAAAACAGGAGCAGAGACAATGTCCGACGACAAGAGCAGACAGAATGGCCGGCGCGCGCTGTTGCGCAAGGCGGCCGGAATTTCCGCCGGTATCGCCGTGGCCGGCATCGTCGCCACGCAGGCGGCGGAAGCGGCCGGCATGGCCAAGTCCGCGGTGAAATATCAGGATATGCCGAAGGATGGCCACCAGTGCGACGGCTGCGCGCTGTATGTCCCGGCATCGACCGCCGGCAAGGACGGGCGCTGCAAGGCGGTGGCCGGCGCGATCTCGCCCAAGGGCTGGTGCGAGCTGTGGAGCCCGAAGGCGTAATTTCGCGCCGAGCATGAGGTTTCGGCGGGGCGGCCCGGAATGGCCGCTCCGCGCACCCAAGGGCGCGAGGGGATGATCGCGCCGCATCGACACACAGGAGACGAATGTGAGAGTAACCAGGCGAGGCTTGACTGCACTTGTGCTTGCGGCCGGGCTGGCCGGTGGGACGGGGATCGCGCAGGCGAAGACCATGCGAATTTCCGCCCAGCTTCACCCGGTGGCCGGGACGATGTCCCACGCGACGGGCGCGCTGCACGGCACGTTCAACACGGTGACCCGGCGGGTGACCTGGGACGTGACCTACAGCCACCTCAGCAGCAAGGTGATCATGGCGCATTTCCATGGGCCGATCACCAAGCCCGGGCAGAATGCGGGCGTGCAGGTGTGGCTGTCGAAGAAGCCGCCGCATCCGATGGCGGCCGGGCCGATCCGCGGCGCGGCGGTGCTGACGCCGGCGCAGGCGAAGGAGCTGATGGCCGGGCAGTGGTATGCCGTGGTCCATACCGTCAAGTTCAAGGCGGGCGAGCTGCGCGGCCGGGTTCACGCGGGTTAGAGCATTTTCCGATCCGAAAGGATCGGAGCGGGTCTGCATCTGATCCGACATGCGACGGCCGGGCTTGCCTGCCCGGCCGGAGACGCGGTGCCGCACTCTTGCCTTTGGTCGCGTGGCGGCGCATGGGCGAAGGATGAACGAAAGCCATTTTCCCGCCCCGCCTGCCACCGCAGCGCCGGCGCTGCGGCGGATGTTCGTGCGGGACATGGTGCTGGAAGCGCATATTGGCGTCCATGCCCATGAATTCGGCCGCACGCAGCGGGTGCGGATCAATCTCGATCTCGCGGTGCGCGAGGAGCATGATGGCCCTGCCGCGCAGATGTCGCGCGGGGGCGTGGGGCGGGACGATCTCGCACGGGTGGTCGATTACGAGCGGATCGTGCTCGGCGCGCGGGCGGCGGTGGCGGCGGGGCATGTCCAGCTCGTCGAGACGCTCGCGGAACGGCTGGCCGAGCTGTGCCTCGCGGATGCGCGGGTCGTGCTGGTGCGGGTGCGGGTCGAGAAGCTCGACGTGTTCGCCGACATGGATTCGGTCGGCGTCGAGATCGAGCGGCGGAATTCCTGATCGGATGATGCTTAAATTATCAACAAGATAGAGCACGACACCCGATCCGGATGGATCGGATGATGCTCTAGACCAGCAGCATCGCCAGGGTGCAGGCTCCCATGAGTGCTGCGGTGAGCCAGCCCATGACGCGCAGCCAGCGCGGCAGGATGTGGCCGTCCATCACCGCGGGGCGGCTGGCGAGGGCGACCATCGCCGCGATGATCGGCACCGCGGCGATGCCGTTGATCACCGCCGCCCAGAACAGCGCGCGGATCGGCGGGAGCGGCGAGAAGACGATGCCGACGCCGGCAAGCGTCGCGACGGCCAGCACGCCGTAGAAGGCGCGGGCCTCCAGCGCGCGGCGGGAGAGGCCGACCGTCCAGTGCAGCGCCTCGCCGATCGCATAGGCGGTGCTGCCGGCGAGGACAGGGACGGCGAGCAGGCCGGTGCCGAAAATGCCGAGGGCGAAGACGAGCCGCGCGAAGCTGCCCGCGATGGGGGCAAGCGCGCTCGCCGCATCCGCCGCCGAGGCGATGTCGGTGATGCCGTGGACATGCAGGGTCGCCGCCGTGCCGATGATGATCGAGAGCGAGACGGCGTTCGAATAGGTCATGCCGGCCCAGGTGTCGACGCGGATGCGGGCGAGTTCGCCGGCCACCGCCGCGCCGTCGGCGGGGATGCGCCCGGCATCCTCGGCTTCCTCGGCGGCCTGCCAGAAGAAGAGATAGGGGCTGATCGTGGTGCCGAAGACCGCGATCAGCGCGAGCAGGGCCGGGCGGTCCAGCGTGAGGCGGGGGATCAGCGCGCCGGCGAGGATCTCGCGCGCGGGCAGGCGCAGGACGAAGAGCAGCGCGACATAGGCGAGCAGTGCCGCGGTGAGGAATTTCAGCACGGTGACGTAGCGGCGGTAGGGGATGCGGATTTCGGCGATGACGCAGAAGATCGCGATTGCCACCGTGTAGAGCCGCTCGGGGCCGCCGGCGAGCATGTGCGCGGTCTGCGCCATCGCGCCGAGATCGGCGCCGAGATTGAACACATTGGCGATGGCGAGCAGCAGGATCAGGGAGAGGGCGAGCGGGCGGGGCAGATGGGCTTCCATCGCCGCGCCGAGGCCGCGGCCGGTGATGCGGCCGATCCGCGCGCTGATCTCCTGCACCGCCACCATGAAGGGCAGGGCGAGCACCACCGACCAGCCCAGCGTGTAGCCGAACTGGGCGCCGACCTGGGAATAGGTGGCGATGCCGCTCGGATCGTCGTCGGCGGCGCCGGTGATCAGGCCGGGGCCGAGGCGGGCGAACAGGGCGCGGGGGACGCGCAGCCAGCGTGCCGGCCGGGCAGGAGTGCTGTTCATCGGCGGCACCTCGGGGTTCGGGAACGATAATCCCCAGTCTAGAGCACTTTCCGATCCTTCCGGATCGGATGTAGTGCTCTATCATGTTGATAACTAGAGCATCTTTATCCGATCAGATGATTCCATCCGATCGGATGATGCTCTATAGCCCTGGTCTGCCGTCGGAAAACAGGGCCTTGTCCGATCAGGCGGGTTTACCCGATCGGACGAGGCTCCAGGTCGTCAACGAGATAGAGTACGTTCCGATCTGGAAGGATCGGAACGTGCGCGAGGGGAAGCTGGGTCAGGCGGCGCGGGCGATCTCCATCTCCCCCCAGATCAGGCGCAGCGCGTCGATCAGCCGGTCGATATCCGCCTCGGTGTGCAGCGGCGAGGGGGTGAGGCGCAGGCGCTCGGTGCCGCGGGGCACGGTGGGATAGTTGATCGGCTGGACGTAGATGCCGAACCGGTCGAGCAGGGTGTCGCTGATCTGCTTGCAGAGTGAGGCGTCGCCCACCATCACCGGCACGATGTGGCTCGGGTTGGGCAGATGCGGCACGCCGATCGCGTCGAGCTTGCGGCGCAGGGTGGCGACGCGGGCGTGCATCGCGATGCGCTCGGCGTCGCTGGTCTTGAGGTGGCGGATGCTGGCCAGCGCGCCGGCGGCGACGGTGGGCGGCAGGGCGGTGGTGAAGATGAAGCCCGAGGCGTAGCTGCGCACGAAGTCGCACATCGCGGCGCTGCCGGTGATGTAGCCGCCGATGACGCCGAAGCCCTTGGCCAGCGTGCCCTCGATCAGGGTGAGGCGATGGGCGAGGCCCTCGCGCTCGGAAATGCCGCCGCCGCGCGGGCCGTAGAGGCCGACGGCGTGCACCTCGTCGAGATAGGTCATGGCGTTGTAGCGATCGGCGACGTCGCAGATATCGGCGATCGGGGCGATGTCCCCATCCATCGAGTAGACGCTCTCGAAGGCGACGAGCTTGGGCCGCGCCGGGTCGAGTGCGGCGAGGTGGCGGGCGAGGTCGGCCGGGTCGTTGTGGCGGAAGACGATGCATTCGGCCCGGCTGTGGCGGATGCCCTCGATCATCGAGGCGTGGTTCGAGGCATCCGACAGCACGGCGCAGTTCGGCAGCTTGTGCGCGAGGGTGCAGAGCGAGGCCCAGTTGGACATGTAGCCCGAGTTGAACAGCAGCGCCGCTTCCTTGCCGTGCAGGTCGGCCAGCTCGGCTTCGAGCAGCACGTGATAGTGGTTGGTGCCGGCGATGTTGCGGGTGCCGCCGGCGCCGGCGCCGCAGCGGTCGAGCGCCTGGTGCATCGCGCTGAGCACGGCCGTGTGCTGGCCCATGCCGAGATAGTCGTTCGAGCACCAGACGGTGACCGGGCGGCCGCCATCGTCGCCGTGCTGGGTGGCGCGGGGGAAGTTGCCGGCATGGCGCTCGATGTCGGCGAAGACGCGGTAGCGCCCCTCGCTGCGGAGCTGGTCGAGCTGGGAGCGGAAGAAATGTTCGTAGTCCATGGCGCGTATCCTCCCTTTCTTGGTGTTGGTGCCGCGCGGTGACGGATCAGGTGGCGAGGTGCAGTTCGCAGCCGGCGAAGGCGGCGGCGAGCCCGGGTTCATCGAGATCGCGGCCGATGGCGACGACCCGCGGGGCCTCCCCCTCGGCGGCGGCGAAGGCGGCCATGCTGGCCTGGTGACCGGCGACGTCGAACTGGATCCAGCCGCGGCCGACGCGGGCGAGGCCCTTGAGCCGGGCGACCGGGCCGAAGGTGCCGCGCGCCGCCGCCTCGATCACCCGGCCGATCGCCTCGGCATCGCAGAGCGGGCCGAGCGTGCCGTGCCATGAGACGAAGCCGGCGGCGGCGCCGTGGTCGTGATCGTGGTGTTCATGGTCGTGGTCGTGGTCGTGGTCGTGGTCGTCGTGATCGTGATGGCCGTGAGCGGCGTCGTGGTGGTGCGCATGATTGGGCGCGTGGTCGTGGTGGTCATGCGCGTGGTGATCGTGATCGTGGTCGTGGTGATCGTGCGCGTGCGGGTGCGGGGTCGTGGCCTCCGGCGCGGGGCGGGGGGTCAGCGCATCCGGCGGCACCGCGCCGTAGCAGGCGGTGACCAGCCTGGTCTCCGGGCTCAGCCGGTGCAGCGTCGCCTCGACGAGCAGGCGCTCGGTCGGGCTGACGAGATCGGTCTTGTTGATCACCACCAGCGAGGCGAGCCGGGCCTGGACGGTGAGGTGCGCCTGCATCTCGGCGAAATCGGCGAGGAAGGCGCCGGCATCGATCAGGGTGATCACCCGCAGGTCGCGCACGAAGCCGGCGATGGTCGGGCGCTGGATGACGCCGATCAGCGAGGCGAGATCGGCCACGCCCGAGGGCTCGATCAGCACGCGGTCGGGCGCGAAGCGGGCGACCACCTCCTCGAGCTGGGTGGCGAGATCGTCGCGCAGCGAGCAGCAGATGCAGCCGTTCGGCAGCTCCACCACATCCGCCCCCTGGCCGCGCAGCAGCGAGCCGTCGATCCCGACCGTGGCGAAATCGTTGACGAGGACGACGGTCTTTTCGCGGGTGGCGGCCGGCTGCTCGGCCAGCATGGCGAGGCGGCGGCGCATGAAGGTGGTCTTGCCGGCGCCGAGGAAGCCGGCGACGATCTCGACCGCGAAGGGCCGCGCCGGGGCGCGCGAGCGCAGGCTCCATTTCCACAGCCGCGCCGCCGGCAGCGGCAGCACGAGGAACCAGTGCTCGAGGATGGCGAGCGCCATCATCGTGCCGAGGAACATGTCGCCGACGCGGGCGAAGGCGGTGGGGGTGGCGGTGGCGCGCTGGAACATCAGCACGGCGATCACCGTCGAGATCGTGATGGAGAAGGGGAAGAGCAGGTTCATCGGCCGCTTGCGCAGGAAGCTCTTCAGGAAGGTCAGGTGCTCGGGGAGGAATTCCTCGTTGAGGTTGCGCACGCCGAGAAAGACGTTGAGCTTGGCGCTCTGGTGCATCCACCACAGCACCATGAAGGTCCAGGTGCCGATCTGGTTCGGCTGGCCCCAGGTGAGGGCGACGACGAGGCCGGCGGTGGCGATGATCGCCAGCTCGTGCCACAGGCTGGTCTGCACCGCGTGGCCGAAATGCCGCCAGCCGGCGCAATTCTCCGGGCAGGGCGCGCGGCGCGGCCCGGTGACATAGCCCATGTAGAAGCTGATCTCCTGCCAGCCCCAGGCGAACAGGCCGTAGAAGAAGGCGAGATAGGCGGCGCCGACGGTGGTTCGCCCGGCGGTGTCGTGCAGGCCCCACAGACAGGCGAGCAGCACCGCGCTGGCGCCGAGCATGCTCCATTTGAAGGTGCGGCGGGGCAGGCCGTCGAGATAGATGATCGCGCCGGTGCTGAACCACCAGACGAACAGGGCGAAGGCGGCGGGGATGACATACTGGTGCATGGCGCGGCTCCTACCAGACCGGCTGCATGCGGATGTCCGCCGGCAGGGCGTTGGGCTTCGGGCGCATCAGGTAGAGCCGGCCGAAGGCGAGGGCGGCGCGGGCGGCGTTCGCGCCGCGGCGCAGCCGGGCGAGCGGGCCGGGCACCTCGCGCAGGGCGAGATTGGCGACGTCGAGCCGGCGCAGGGTTTCGAGCCCGGCGAGGAAGGCCGGGTTCTCGATGTCGAGCGTCAGCGGGAAGACCTGCCGGCAGATCGCGGAAGTGATGCGGAAGACCTGCATGTCGTAGTCGGTGGGATCGAGCCCGAGGGCAGCGTGGAAGCGGGGGCGGGCATGGTCGCGGATGTACATCGTGGCGAAGACCGCGAGCTGGAAGAAGCGCACCCAGAGCCGGTTGGCGCCGGTGAGCATGCCGGGATTGGCGCGCATCAGCAGCGCGAAGGCCTCGCCGTGGCGGAACTCGTCGTTGCACCACTCGCGGAACCACTTGAAGATCGGGTGGATCCGCAGCTCGGGATGGCGTTCGAGCTGGCGGAAGATCGAGATGTAGCGGGCGTAGCCGATCTTCTCGGAGAGATAGGTGGCGTAGAAGATGAATTTCGGGCGGAAGAAATGGTATTTCTTCGCCTTCGTCAGGAAGCCGAGATCGACCTTCATGCCGATGTCGTGCAGGGCCTCGTTGATGAAGCCGGCGTGGCGCGCCTCGTCGCGGCTCATGTAGCCGAACAGGGCCTTGAGGTCGGGGTTGGCGATGCGCTTGCGGATTTCGGCATAGAGCACGCAGCCGGAGAATTCGGCGGTGACCGAGCTGATCAGGAAGTCGATGAATTCCTGATACAGCTCCGGTTCCATCCTCGAGAGATCGACGGCGAATTCGTCGGTCCGCACGAAATGGCCCTTGTTGGGATCGGCCTCGAACTCGGCCATCAGCCGGTCCCACTCGGCGCGCACCGGCTCGATCGAGAGTCGGTCGAGGGCGGGGAAATCGGTGGTGTAGAAGCGCGGGCTGAGCATGGTGCTCGACTGGGCGATGGCCGTTTGCGCGTCGGGTGCTGCGGTGGGTGATGTTCTTGCGTTCATGGCTCAGGCTCCCGGTGCGGCGAGGGCGGCCTCGGCCTCGGCGCGCGGCATGAAGCCGACCTCGTAGAGTTCGGTGATCTCGAGGATCGAGCGGAACTCGACCCACCAGCGCTCGATCGGGCTGGCCCGCCGCAGGGTGGCGCGGCGCGCGCAGGTCAGGCGCGTGCCGAAGCCGATCGCGGTCGGCATGTCGTGGACGATCACGACATCGCCGGGGCGGATCTCGACATCCTCGGGAATGGCGTGGGCGTGAAGGCTTTCGGGCGTTTGCTCGATGTCGATCGAGCAGAGCAGCTCGATGTCGCGGATGCTTCCGATCATGATGGCTCTCCCGGTTTGAGGGTCTCCGCGTTGCGGAGCAGCGTCGCGAACTGTTTCGCGTTGGCGGGCCCGAAGGCACGCAGGTCGATCCGCTCGTGCGTGGCCGGATCGGCGACGACGAGGCGGTCGGGCCCGTAAAGGGCGAGCTGGAAGGGAAGGTCGCGGGTGATGCCGGCGCGGGCGCGGGCGGCGAAGAGGATCCGCATGGTCGCGCGCAGGAACGTGTCGGCGGTGGGGGCGATGCGGGCGATGGGCTGCGCGGTCGTGGCGTTGCGGATCACCAGCGCGTCGTCCGGCGCCTGGGTGAAGCGCAGCAGCACGGATTCGCGCGGCGGCGGGGCGGGGTGCGGCTGGCGCGTGAGGCGCGCGCCGGCGGCGAGCGCGATGGTGCCGGCGACCAGCAGGAAACAGCCGGCGAGCGCCCAGGCGGGGATGTGGATCCGGTCGTCATGCGCTTCGAGACCGTCATCGATCTGGGAGTAGACGACCCTGCCATCGCGGGGCAGCGCGGCAACAGGTGCGGCGGCGCGGGGCAGGGTGGGGCGGGTCATGCCGGGCTGGCCTCGCCATGTGCGCCGGCCGGCTCGATCGCGGGCCGTGCGGCTTGTGGTGCGGCCGATGTTGCGATGGGTGTGGCGATGGGGCGCGGGGCGACGCCGTGCGCCGTCAGCGCATCGGCCAGGCAGGCGGCGACGGACTCGGCCTCAGGGATGGCGCGCAGCATCGGCATCGCCCGTGCCCCGCGTCCGGCGCGCACATGCGGCCAGAGGAGGAGATAGGACAGCCGCGCATCCGGGCGCGGGGTCAGCGGAATGTCGCCGGTGCCATCGGCGAAGCGGCGCAGGCCGGCGGCGTCGATCGCGGTGAAGGGCAGGTTGAGATGCTTGCGGATGGCGGCGCCGTGGGCGATCACCACGCGGCGGCTGGTGATGGTGTAGATCGTGCTGCGCGCGGTCAGGCCGGCGAAGGCGACCAGCAGCAGCAGCGGCACGGCGCCGAGGGCGACGCACCAGGCGGCGGCGGCGAGGCCGGCGGCGGTGGAGTGATCGGCGATCGCGCTGCTGATCCCGCCCCAGGCCACCAGCAGGCCGACATAGACCAGCCACAGCCGGATGCGGAAGGCGGAGACCAGGAGGCGGCCGAAGCGCGGCGCGCCCTGCCAGAGCAGCGCCTCGCCGGCGGGCAGCGCGTGGGGCAGACCGCGCGGCGCGCTCACAGCAGCGGCTCGGCGCGCTGGGGTGTTGCGTAGAGATGGCCGGAGGCGAAATAGGCCATCAGCCGGTCTTCCTCGCGCGGGCTGATCTGGTCGGGATGGGCGAGGGCGGGGGCGGCGGCGAATTGCGCCGCGGTGACCGACTTGACCATGACCTTGACCGTCTGGCCCGGCGCGCCGCCGGTCACACGGGCGAGCATGATCGGCACCAGGACATGGCGGGCGGGATCGGCGGCGAGGCTCGCCTCGAGCCAGACGGCCATCTGGTCCGCCCGGTCGATCCAGATATCGACGACCGTGCCGGGGGACTGGCGGTCGCAGCAGATGACCGCGGCGCCGCGCGGATCGGGGTCTTCGCTCGCCACCCAGTGATCGGTCGCGACGCGCAGCGGGACGATCCGCGCCGCGCCCTCGGGCATCAGCTCGGGATCGGTGTCACGCTGGGTGAAGGCGGCCGGCCCGAGGCCGTCCTGCATCGGGTCGCCGAGCGGGATGATCGGCGCGCCGTCCCAGGGGGCGCTGGATTTCGCGTTCAGCACCTCGATCGGCTCGTTCCACGGCACCGAATGGGTCTTGCCGTTGGGCAGGAGGAAGGTTTTCGGCGCCGGCAGGGTGGGAAAGCCTTCCAGCCGCTCGCCCTTGTGCCCGGTGACCAGCGGGTAGCCCTCGCGCTTGCTCTCGCGCTGGAGATAGAACACGAGGCCCGCGAAGAAGATCCAGAACGCGTAGAGAACGACCTGGGCGACATCGATATAGGGGGTTATGGCGCCGGTTGGCATGACGGACCTCATTGTCAGGGGTGGTGGGGCAGGATGGCGGCAAGGCCGGAAGGCTGCCTGCTGGAGCGGCGGACCAGGGGTCCGATCGCGACGAGGGTGGCGAAGAGCAGCAGGATCTCGAGGTGATAGACGACGCCGTAGCCGGCGGCGGGGCCGGCGAGGGCGGTGCCGAGCGCGCCGGTGACGGCGAGATGGGCGACGGTGTCGCGCAGCACGCCGGCCATCGCGATGGCGAGGCCGGCGGCGAGCGCCTGCACCGCGCCCCAGGCGCCGAGCGCGAGGCCGCTCATGTTGCCGACGACGCGGATCATCGCGTCCGACAGGGTGCCGGCGAGAAACAGCCCGCCGCCGAAGCCGATCAGCCCCACCCCGGCGGCGAACAGCGCCGGCGAGGCGAGCGGGGCGGAGCAGATCACCGCGCTGAAGGCGAGCAGGCCGGAGAGCACGCCGGCGGCGGCGATGCGGTAGGGGTCGCTGCCGCCGGCGAGGCGGCGGCTCGCGACCAGGAAGGCCAGCCCGGCGCCGCCGGCCAGCATCGCGGTGAGTGCCGTGGTCGCACCCACCGGCAGGTGCAGCACCTGGCCGCCATAGGGTTCGAGCAGGATGTCCTGCATCGAGAAGGCCAGCGTGCCGATGAAGATGGCGACGAGGCGGCGCAGCGCGTGCGGCTGGGCGCGGAAGCGCGACCAGGCGAGGGCGAGGGTTTCCGCCGGCCTGGCGGCGGCGTCATCCTCGGCCGCCTCGGCGGCGGGGCTGCGGCGGGGTTCCTGTTTCCACAGGGCGATGCCGTTGCAGACGAGGGTGAGCACGGCGGCGGACTGGATCACCTGGATCAGCCGGAACGCGCTGAACGGGGTGAGGGCGGCGCCATAGGCCAGCGCGCCGCCGATCATGCCGAGCAGCAGCATCGCGCAGAGCATGGCGACGACGCGCGGGCGGGCGTGTTCGGGGGCGAGGTCGGTGGCGAGGGCGAGGCCGGCGGTCTGCGTCGTGTGCATCCCAGCACCGGTCATCAGGAAGGCGATGGCGGCGCCGAAGCGGCCGGCGACCGGGGCGGTGCCGCTGGCGAGCAGCAGCAGGGCGAAAGGCATGATCGCGAGGCCGCCGAACTGCATGATCGTGCCGAACCAGATATAGGGGACCCGCCGCCAGCCGAAGGCGGAGCGGTGGCGATCCGAGCGGAAGCCGATCAGCGCGCGGGCCGGGGCCAGCAGCAGCGGCAGGGCGATCATGCTGGAGACCAGGGCGGCGGCGACGTGCAGCTCGACGATCATCACCCGGTTGAGCGTGCCGATGAGCAAAGCGGCGGCGAGGCCGACGGTGAGCTGGAACAGCGACAGGCGCAGCAGGCGCGGCAGCGGCAGCTCGGGGGTGGCGGCATTGGCGAAGGGCAGCCAGCTCGCATCGAGCCGCATCCAGAACGGAGCCGTCCCGCCGGTGCGCCGGCGCTTCACCGCCGCAGCTCCAGCGCCTGGGAGATGTAGAACCCGGTGCTGATCCGCCGCGTGCGCCCCGCTTCGAGGCGGGCGAGTGCGGGGCTGAGGCCGATCGCGGCGCGCAGCGCGGCCTCGGGCTGCGGCACGATGCCGGGCGCCCGGTCGCCGCGCGGAAACCAGCTTCCGGCGAGGTGCATGATCGCCAGAAGTGCCGTGCGGGGGGCGAAGGTGAAGAGCAGCGAACGGTCGGTGCGGGCGGCGAGCCGGCCGAGGGCGGCGATCACGTCCGCCCTTTCGTAGTGGATCAGGGAATCCATCGCGACGACATGGTCGAACCTGCCGAGTTCGGCGCCCAGCATGTCGCCGCTCACGAAGTCGATCCGGGCGGCGGCGGGGTCGGACGCGGCGCGCTCGCGGGCGAGGTCGACCAGTTGCGGCGAGAGATCGACCGCGACCACCTCGGCGCCGCGCCGCGCCGCCGCGAGGGCGAGCGCGCCGGTGCCGCAGCCGGCATCGAGCAGGCGAAGGCCGGAGAGATCGGCCGGCAGCATGTCGAGCAGGGTGGCGCGCATCGCGTCGCGCCCGGCGCGGACGGTGGCGCGCACGCCGCTGACCGGCGCGTCTGACGTCAGCCGCGCCCAGTTCGCCAGCGCGGTGCGGTCGAAATAGGTTTCGATCTCGCCGCGGCGGCGGTGGTAGCGGTCGGCGGTGGCGGCGTCCGGCGTCATCACTCGAATCCCAGCAGGTCGAAGATCTCGCGGTCGCGCAGCGGGACCGCGGCGAGCGGCTCGACGCCGGCCCAGAGCGAGGCGGCGAGATCGAGATAGGCGGTGCGCACGGCGTCGAGCTCCGGCACGTCCTCCATTTCGAAGACGACGGATTTCTTCAGCCGGCTGCGGCGGATGGCGTCGAGATCGGGGAACCGGGCGAGGGTGGAGAGGCCGGTGGCCTCGTTGTATTTCGCGAGCTGGTCGACCGCGGCGCTGCGGTTGGCGATGACGCCGCCGAGCCGCACGCCGTAGTTGCGCGCCTTCGCGCCGATCGCGGCGACGATGCGGTTCATCGCGAAGATGCTGTCGAAATCGTTCGCCGTGACGATCAGCGCGCGGTCGGCGTGTTGCAGCGGGGCGGCGAAACCGCCGCAGACGACATCGCCCAGCACGTCGAAGATGACGACGTCCGATTCCTCGAGGAGATGATGTTCCTTGAGCAGCTTCACCGTCTGCCCGACGACGTAGCCGCCGCAGCCGGTGCCGGCCGGCGGGCCGCCGGCCTCGACGCATTGCACGCCGGCGAAGCCCTCGTAGACGAAATCCTCGACGCGGAGTTCCTCGGGGTGGAAATCGACACCTTCCAGCGCGTCGATCACGGTGGGGACCAGGCGCTTGGTGAGGGTGAAGGTGGAATCGTGCTTGGGGTCGCAGCCGATCTGCAGCACGCGGCGGCCCTGCAGGGCGAAGGCGGCGGAGAGGTTGGAGGAGGTCGTGCTCTTGCCGATGCCGCCCTTGCCGTAGATGGCGAAGACCTTCGCCCCGTCGATCCGCAGCGCGGGATCGAGGGCGACCTGCACGCTGCCCTCGCCGTCGCCGTCGCCACAGCCGGTGGCGCAGCGCGCGGCGGCGGGAAACGCGCCGGCTTGGGGGCTGATGTCGTTCATGCGGCTTGCTCCATGTCGAGACCTTCGAGACGGTCTTCCAGTTCGGCGCCGGCGCGGCGCAGCGCATCGAGCATCGCCTCGTCCGGGCTCCAGTAGTGGCGCTCGTGCGCTTCGAGCAGGCGGTTGGCGATGCGGACCGAGGCCACCGGGTTCAGCTCGGCGAGGCGGCGGCGCATTTCGGGGTCGAGCATGAAGACGCTGCCGATCTCGCGGTAGATCCAGGGATCGACCTGGCCGGTGGTCGCCGACCATCCCAGCGTGTTGGTCACCGCCGCCTCGAGATGGCGCACGCCCTCGGCGCCGTGGGCGAGCATCGCCTCGAAATATTTCGGGTTCAGCGTGCGGGTGCGGGTTTCGAGCGAGACCTGCTCGGACAGGCTGCGCACGGTGCCGGCGCCGGTGGTCTGGTCGCCGATATAGACCGCGGCGTCGCTGCCGCGGGCGGCGCGGACCGCCCGGCTGATGCCGCCGAGGCCATCGAAATAGTGATCGACCGTGGTGATGCCGAGATCGAGGGATTCGAGGTTCTGATAGGCGAGATCGACGGTCTTGAGCACGCCGCCGAGCACCGCGTCGCACCGCGTCGGCCGGCCATCGGTGCCGTAGGCGAAGCCCTTGCGGCGCAGGAAGGCATCGCCCAGCTCGTCCTCGGTCTGCCAGGTGCCGGACTCGACGAGCTGGTTCACGTTGGCGCCGTAGGTGCCGTCGGCGTTGCTGAAGACGCGCAGCGCCGCGGTCTCGATCGTGCCGCCATGGGCGGCGATATGGGCGCGGGCGTGCCTCGCGACGAAGTTTTGCGTCTCCGGCTCGTCCGCCTGGGCGGCGAGCAGCAGGGCTTCGGCCAGCAGCTTCGTTTGCAGCGGCAGCAGGTCGCGGAAAATGCCGGAGAGGGTGACGATCACGTCGATCCGCGGCCGGCCCAGCTCGGCGAGCGGCACCAGCTCGGCGCCGGCGAGGCGGCCATAGGAATCGCGGCGCGGCCGGGCGCCGACGAGGCAGAGCGCCTGGGCGATCGGGCCGCCCTCTGATTTCAGGTTGTCCGACCCCCAGAGCAGCATCGCCACGGTTTCGGGCAGCCGGCCGCAATCGGCCATGTGGCGGGCGAGCAGGCGGTCGGCCTGGCGGGCGCCGTCGTCCATCGCGAAGGCGCCGGGCATGCGGAACGGATCGAACCCGTAGATGTTCCGCCCGGTGGGCAGGATTTCGGGGTTGCGCAGCAGGTCGCCACCCGGCGCGGGGCGGATATAGCCGCCATCGAGCGCGTGGATGATGGCGGGAAGCTCGCTGTCGGCCGCGAGCAGTGCGTCGGTCTCGGCGCGGCGGGCGGGATCGGTGATCCCGGCGGCATCGAGCAGTTCGGCGCGCTGGCTGGCGCCGGGCGGCTGGCCGACGACGTGCAGGCCGACCGGGATCAGCGCGTATTCGACATCGAGCAGCGAGGCGTGCAGCCGGGCGATGGCGGCATCGGCGTCGGCCCAGGAGAGATCGGCGGGATCGGTGGGGGCGAGATCGAGCCGCGCCGCCTCGGCCTGGATCAGGGCGGCGAGGCCCTGCCGCTCTTCGGCCCCGGCCTCGGGCGGCAGGGCGCGCCAGCGGAAGACCGAGGCCTTGAGATCGGCGAGGCCGCGATAGAGCCCGGCCTCGGTGACCGGCGGGGTGAGGTGGCTGATCAGCGTCGCGTTGGCGCGGCGTTTCGCGAGCATGCCCTCGGAGGGGTTGTTCGCCGCGTAGAGGCAGAAATTCGGCATCTCGGCGATCAGCCGATCCGGCCAGCAGGCGGCGGACAGGCCGGCATGCTTGCCGGGCATGAATTCCAGCGCGCCGTGGGTGCCGAAATGGAGCAGCGCGTGGGCGCCGAAATCCTGCCGCAGCCAGCGGTAGAAGGCGCTGAAGGCGTGGGTCGGCGCGAAGCCGCCCTCGAAGAGCAGGCGCATCGGGTCGCCTTCATGGCCGAAGACCGGCTGGACGCCGATGAAGACGTTGCCGAAGCGGGCGCCGAGGACGAACAGCGAGGCGCCGTCGGTATCGTGGCGGCCGGGAGCCGGGCCCCAGACCGCCTCGATCGCGGCGAGATGGGGTTCGGCGCGGAGATGCGCATCGCGCGGGATTTTCGCCGCGACATTGGCGGCCGCGCCATGGTCCTGCGCGTTGCCGACACAGACGGCGTGGCGCAGTGCTGCGACATCGGCCGGCAGGTCGACCGTGTAGCCGGCGGCGCGCAGGGCGGCGAGGGTGTTGAACAGGGATTCGAAGACGGAGAGATAGGCGGCGGTGCCGGTGGCGCCGGAATTGGGCGGGAAGTTGAAGATGACGATGCCGATGCGCCGCTCGGCGCGGGCGGTGCGGCGCAGCTCGACCAGGCGGGCGACGCGGGCGGCGAGCATGGCGGTGCGCTCGGGATGGGCCGACATCCGGCGCACGCCATCCCCGCCGTCATCCTGGCCCTCGGCGCGGCCGCCATAGGTCATCGGCATGATGCCGCCATCGAGTTCGGGGAGGGAGATCATCATCGTCGCCTCGATCGGCGTCAGGCCGCGCGGGTCGGCCTCCCAGGCGGCGATGCTCTGGAATTCGAGGGCGTGGGCGGAGATGTAGGGCAGGTCGAGCCCGGCGAGGACGGCCTCCGCCGATTTCGAATCGTTGTAGGCCGGGCCGCCGACCAGGGAAAACCCGGTGAGCGAGACCAGTGCGTCGATCACCGGCGCGCCGTCCGGCGCGAGATAGCGCGCGATGGCGGGGCGGGCGTCGAGCCCGGCGGCGAAGACCGGCAGGGTGCGGAAGCCGGCGGCCTCGAACGCCGCGATCACCCCGTCATACTGGCCGACATCGCCGGACAGGACGAGGCTGCGCAGCAGGATCAGCCCGATCGTGCCGCGGCTGCCGGCGATGCGGGGGAGGGACGCTTCGTCGGTCGCGATGCGGCCGGGAAGGCGCGGATGGTAGAGCCCGGTTTCGGGATAGTCGCGCGGTGGGGCGATGGCGGCCTGGCTGCGCAGGGCGGCGCGGGGGCCGGCGGCATAGCGCGCGACCAGCAGGCGGAGCAGGCCCTCGATATTGTCGGCCGAGCCGGCGAGCCAGTAGGACATGCCGAGGAAGAAATTGCGCAGGTCCTGCGCCGTGCCGGGGATGAGCCGCAGCAGGCGCGGCAGCCGGCGGAGCATGCGCAGCTGGGATTCGGCCGCCGAGACCTCCTTGCCGCCGCGCTTGCGCAGCGAGCGGAGGAATTCCAGCGCCGGGTTCTTCTGCCGGCTCATGTCCAGCCGGCCGAGCCTGGTCAGGTTCACGATCTCGGCGGCGGAGAGGATGCAGAGCATGGCATCGCAATTCATCCGCCGCGCCTCGAGATGCGGGCGGACGAGGCGGATGTGATCGTCGAGGAAGAGCATGGTCGCGATCACGATGTCCGCCGTCTCGATCGCGCGCACGCAGGCGGCGAGGCACGCGGGGTCGGCGGCGAAGCGCTCGGCGGTGTGCAGCTCGACGACCAGGCTGGGATGGTCGGCGGCGAGGGCGGCGCGCGCGGCGGCGATGACCCCGCTCAGATGGGAGTCCATCGTCACGATGGCGATGCGCAGGGGCGTCGCGTCAGGCTGAGAAATGGGCCTTGGCGTCATAGATCGTCTCGATGGTGATGGGGTTCAGGCCGCGTTCGCGGGCGAAAATCTCGGTGTTCCGCCGCGCCTTGCCGCGGACGAAGAAGGGGATCTTGCGCAGCTCGGCTTCGGCATCGTCGCGCCAGACCGGCGCGCTTGCTTCGTCGCGCCAGACCGGCGCGCTTGCTTCGTCGCGCCAGACCGGCGCGCTGGCATCGTCGCGCCCGACGGGCGCGCTGGCCAGTGTGTCGGCCAAGGCGCCGGCGGTTGCGCCGGCAGGGGCGGGCGCGGCCGATGCGGGTTCCGGCGGCGTGGTGGCGTGCGGGCCGAGATGGGAGGGGGCGGCGGTGTCGTTGAATTCGAAATCGTCGCGGAACATGCCGAGGAGATGTTCCTCGAGCCCCATCATCAGCGGGTGGATCAGGGTGTCGAACAGCACGTTCGCGCCCTCGAACCCGGCGAAGGGCGAGTGGCGGGCGGGGAAATCCTGGACATGCGCCGGGGCCGAGATCACCGCGCAGGGAATGCCGAGGCGCTTGGCGATGTGGCGTTCCATCTGGGTGCCGAGGACCAGCTCGGGCTGCGCCGCGGCGATGGCGGCCTCGACGGCGAGATAATCGTCGCTGATCAGCGCCTCGATCCCGTAGGACTGGGCGGCGGCGCGGACGGGGGCGGCGAATTCGCGGCTATAGGTGCCGAGACCGACCAGGGAGAAGCCGATCTCGGCGGTGGCGACGCGCGCGAGAGCGATCGCGTGGGTGGCGTCGCCGAAGATGAAGACGCGCTTGCCGGTGAGATAGGTGGAATCGACCGAGCGCGAATACCAGCCGAGCCGGCTCTCCTCGGCGAGGCCGGGCGGTGGGGTGATCTGCGCGAGACCGGCGATCTCGGCGACGAAATCGCGCGTGGCACCGAGGCCGATCGGCACGGTGGAGATCGTTTTCTGGCCGAAGCGGCGGGCGAGATAGCCAGCGGCGGTGCCGGCGGTCTCGGGGTAGAGCACGAGATTGGCGTGGGCCGCCGGCAGGCGGGCGAGATCGGCGAAGCTGGCGCCGAGCGGGGCGATGACGTTGACGGCGATGCCGAGCCGCGCGAGCAGGGCGGCGATGTCGCGCACATCGTCGCGATGGCGGAAGCCGAGTGCTGTGGGGCCGAGGATGTTGACGCAGAATGGCTGCGCCGCGCGGTCGGGCGGGGCCTGGCCGGCGGTCGCGGTGCGGACGAGCTGGTAGAAGGTTTCGGCCGCGCCCCAGTTTTCCTTGCGCTGGTAGGCCGGCAGCTCGACCGGGATGACCGGGATCGGCAGGCCGAGCCCGGCGGCGAGGCCGCCCGGGTCGTCCTGGATCAGCTCGGCGGTGCAGGAGGCGCCGACGATCATCGCCTCGGGGCGGAAGCGGTCATAGGCGTCGCGCACCGCGGTGCGGAACAGCTCGGCGGTGTCGCCGCCGAGATCGCGGGCCTGGAAGGTGGTGTAGGAGACGGGCGGGCGGCGGTCGCGCCGCTCGATCATGGTGAAGAGCAGGTCGGCATAGGTGTCGCCCTGGGGGGCGTGCAGGACGTAGTGCACGCCGTGCATCGCGGTGGCGATGCGCATGGCGCCGATATGCGGCGGTCCTTCATAGCTCCAGAGCGTGAGCTGCATCGGTTCAGACCTCCAGCAGCGCGCGGCGCGCGAGGGGACGGGCGAACAGGGCGGCGAGATCGGCGGCCTGTTCGAAGCCCTGGATCGGGCTGAACACCAGCTCGATCGACCATTTGGTGGCGAAGCCCTCGGCTTCGAGCGGATTGGCGAGGCCGAGACCGCAGACCACGAGATCGGGGCGGGCGGCGCGGCAGCGGTCGAGCTGGCGCGCGACGTCCTGGCCCTCGGCGAGCTGGGCGTCGGCGGGGAGCAAGGCGAGATCCGGCGCCATCAGCCTTCGGTTGAGGAAGGGTGTGCCGACCTCGGTGAGGATCATGCCGCATTCGCGGGCGAGGAAGCGGGCGAGCGGGATTTCGAGCTGGGAATCGGGAAAGAGGAACACGCGGCGGCCGGCGAGGCGGGCGCGCGGCGCGGCGAGGGCGGCGGTGGCGCGGCGGACGGGCAGCGACAGCACGCCATCGACATGGGCGGGATCGATGCCGAAGGCGGCGGCGATGCTCTCGAACCAGAGCCGCGTGCCCTCGGCGCCGAGCGGGCAGGGGGCGGCGATCTGCACCGCGCCGCGCCGCTCCAGCGCGGTGGCGGTTTCGCCGAGGAAGGGCTGGGCCAGCACGTAGCGCGTGAAGGGGCCGACCGGCGGCATCGCGTCGGCGCGGCGGGCGGGCAGGAAATCGACCGTGGCGATGCCGAGGGCAGCGAAGAGGCGGCGGAACTGGTCTTCCACCACATCGGCGAGGGCGCCGACCACCAGCAGGCGCGTGGCCGGGCCGGGCGCGGGTGCGAGGGTGGGGACGAGGGCGGACAGGCAGGCATCCTCGCCTTCGGTGAAGGTGGTGCCGATGCCGCTGCCGGAATAGGCAAGCACGCGCGGGCTGCGGCCGAAGCGCTCCTCCAGCCGGGCGGCGGCGCGGCCGAGATCGAGCCGGATCACCTCGGAGGGGCAGGAGCCGACCAGGAACAGCAGCCGGATATCGGGGCGGCGGGCGATCAGGCGGGTGGCGACGCGGTCGAGCTCATCGTCGAGATCGGCGCGGCCGGCGAGGTCGCGCTCCTCGATGATCGCGGTGGCGAAGCGGGGTTCGGCGAAGATCATCACCCCTGCCGCCGACTGGAGCAGATGCGCGCAGGTGCGCGAGCCGACGACGAGGAAGAACGCATCCTGGATGCGGCGGTGCAGCCAGACGATCCCCGTCAGTCCGCAGAACACCTCGCGCTGGCCGCGCTCGGCAATGATTGCGGGCGGGGCGGCCGGCGATGTGGTGCAGGCGCTCATCAGCTGGGGATCGCGGCGCGGGGGGCGGCTTCGAGCCGGGCGGCGCGCAGCTTCATCAGGAACTGGGTAGCGTTGACCAGGTAGGTGCCATAGGCCGCGAGCGCGATCAGCATCTGCGTGTGCGCGGGTGCGGCGCCGGTGACCAGCACCGCGACGTAGGTGACGTGCAGCCCGATCACGAGGACGCTGAACACGTCTTCCCAGAAGAAGGCCGGGGCGAAGAGATACTGGCCGAAGACCGCGTTTTCCCAGATCGCGCCGGTGACCATGATGGTGAACAGGATCGCGGTCTTGGCGAGGATGGAGGCGGTGGCCACGGCCAGGCCCTCGCCGGTGGCGAGATAGCGCAGCACGAGGCAGACGCTGATCAGGAACACCGCGAACTGGACCGGGGCGAGGATGGCCTGCACCGTGGTCCAGGGTGTCGTGTCCCGCCGCCGCCGTTCCTCGACACTATAGAGATAGGGTGCGCGCCGCGTGCCGCGCCGGGGCGCGGGATGCGCCTGCGCGGAGATGCCGTAGGCGTGGCCTTGCCAGGGGCAGCAATTCACGGGGGCGACGAGCCGGTCGATGATGCGTGTAAAGTCCACTTGACATGCCCTCTCGAGAAGCGTTCGATCGACAGATAAAAAAAGCCGGCAGGCAATCGCCCCGCTATCGTGCGGGTTTTGCCCAGCCAGCCCGTCGGGGGCAGCGATGGCCAGATTTCAATTTATCGAGCCGGATCATGGGAGTTTCCTCCACCGCGGCATAGCGGCTGGAAGAAAGCTAGCGTCCGGTCACGTTGAATGTCAATCTATATTTACGTCAATTTCGATTGACACGTGGGAAAAGTTAATGCCATTCTGCCTCCAGGTTCGGGAGGCAACCGATGCGTGAATCGGCCGACGCGGATTTCGAAATTCACTACGGCGAGACCGGCGGCGCCACCGAGCGGAGCGGCAGCGGAGACCTCGTCGCACGCGGCGGCGAGCAGCGCCGGCAGCCACAGCAGAGCTTCTTTCCCCCCTGGGCGGAGCTGCTCGATCGTGTGCTGACCCAGCAGGTGCTGCCGCGCGTCGTCGCCAGTCATCTGCCGCTGCCGGTGTGGGTCGATGTCAGCCTGATCCGGCCTTCGGCACGGGAGGTCGAGCAGTTTCTCGGCTTCATCCTGACCGACGATCTGAACCGCGCGCATGTGCTGATCGACCAGTTCACCGGGCGCGGGGCGGATCACGACATGATCCTGCACGATCTGCTGACCCCGGCGGCGCGCCGGCTCGGCGTGTTGTGGGAGGAGGATCGCTGCGATTTCGCCGCCGTAACCCTCGCCATGGTGCGGCTCAACCAGATCCTGGTCGAGAACGGTCCGCCGGCGGATCTGCCGGGCGGGGCGATACGGGTGGCCGGGCATGCGCTGTTCGCGGCCGCACCGGGCGAGCAGCATACATTCGGAATCGCGGTGCTGACGGATGTGTTCAGCCGCGCCGGCTGGCTGGCGAGTGCCGAGCCGCGCAGCACCCGCACGGTGCTGCTCGGGATCGCGCGGCGCAACTGGCTTGACGTGATCGGTCTGTCGGTGACGACGGATCGCTGGCTGAAGGGCCTGCCGGCCATCATCCGCTCGCTGCGCGCGGTGGCGCCGAACCCTGATCTGCATGTGATGGTCGGCGGCAAGGCGTTTCTCGACTACCCGGAACGCTGCCAGTTCGTCGGCGCCGACTCGATGGCCGCCGATGCGCAGGACGCGCTCCGCCAGGCCAGCGTGTTGACGTTGAACCGCGACGCGGCGCGACGTTGAATTTTGCCCTGAACCAGACGCATGTCAGTGCGCATTGACGACCAGGGTAGTTGAAAGTTGACACTAGGGAGGATACTTCAGACGTCTGGAATATATATACAACCGGCTGAAAGAGTGGTCCGAGATGAAAGCCTTCAAATCGCCCGGCAAATGGCTCGTCGGCATGAGTCCGGACATTGTCGGCATAATGATTGCGACGATGGCGGATATCGCGCTGATCGTCGACCGGAAGGGCGTGATCCGTGACATCGCGGTGCAGAACGCTGGCCTCGCGCGCGAATTCGCGGACATTTCCGGCTGGGTCGGGCAGCGCTGGGTGGACACGGTGACGGTGGAAAGCCGTGACAAGGTGGTGGCGATGCTGCGGGCGGCGGCCGATGACCAGGCCGAGCAGCCGCACGCAGCGGAACGGCACGTGAATTGCCCCGGCCATGACGGCCGCGATGTTCCTGTTATGTTCTCAGCGCTCGCGATCGGCGAGAAGGGCAGCATCGTCGCGTTCGGCCGCGATCTCAGGACCATCGCGGTGTTGCAGCAGCGGCTGATCGACGTGCAGCAATCGCTCGAGCGGGACTACTCGCGGCTGCGCCATGTCGAGACGCGCTATCGCATCCTGTTCCAAAAATCATCCGAGCCGATGCTGGTGGTCGACGGCGCGACGCAGCGCGTGGCCGAGGCCAACCCGGCGGCGCAGCGTCTGTTCCACGTGCAGGGCAAGCTGGTGGGGCGGCCCTTCGCCGATCTGGTGGAGCCGGGCAGCCGGGCGACGCTCGACCAGATGCTGGGCGGGGTGAGCCGGGCGGGGCGGGGCGACGACACGCCGATCCGCCTGCTCGGGCAGGCGGAGCCGGTGCATCTCTCGGCCTTCGTGATCCGCCAGGGTGCGGGGCTGAACTTCCTCATTCGCCTGACGCCGACGCCGCTCGCCGTGCGCCAGGACGTGCTGCCGGATGGCCGGGCGGACCTGCTGAAACTGATCGACAACGCGCCGGACGGCTTCGTCGTCGTTGGTCATGACGGGCGGGTGATCGCGGCGAACGCGGCCTTCGCCGAAATGGTGCAGGCGGCCTCCGCCGAGCAGGTCGTCGGGCGTTCGCTGGAGCAGTGGCTCGGCCGGCCGGGCGTGGACCTGCCGGTGGTGACCGGCAATCTGCGGCAGAACGGCGCCGTGCGGCTCTACCCCACCACCCTGCGCGACGAGTTCGGCACCGAAATCGATGTCGAGATCTCGGCAGCGTCGGTCACCAGCGGCGGCAAGCCCTGCTATGGTTTCGCGATCCGCAACGTCGCCGGGCGGAGCACGCCGGAGCTGATGCGCCCGACGGCGACGCGGGCCGTGCCGCGCTCGCTCGAACAGATCGGCGAGCTGATCGGCCGGGTGTCGCTCAAGGACATCGTCCGCGAGGCGACCGACGTGATCGAGCGGCTGTCGATCGAGGCGGCGCTCGACATTACCGGCGACAACCGGGCCTCGGCGGCCGAGATGCTCGGCCTGTCGCGACAAAGCCTTTACGTGAAGCTGCGGCGCTACGGCATGATGGATGCCGCGCCGGCCAGCCCCGGATAGGCGGAAGGGGGAGCGATGGCGTCAGCAAAAGAGACGAACCTCACGCTTGCTCCCCTGCGCGTCGCCCCGGCATCGCTGCCCGGATTCCGGGTCTGTCTCGAACTTCTCAAGCCGGTCACGTGGTTCGCCGCGATCTGGGCCTTCGTTTGCGGGGCCGTGTCCTCCGGCGCGCCGCTGGCCGGGCGCTGGCCGGAGCTGCTGCTCGGCATGGTGCTGGCGGGGCCGATGGTCTGCGGCACCTCGCAGGCGGTCAATGACTGGTTCGACCGCCATGTCGACGCGATCAACGAGCCGGACCGGCCGATCCCCTCCGGCAGGATGCCGGGGCGCTGGGGGCTTTACGTCGCGCTGATCTGGACCGCGCTGTCGCTCGCGGTGGCGGTGCCGCTCGGGCGCTGGGGGTTCGGCGCCGCGGTGTTCGCCCTGCTCGCGGCCTGGGCCTACAGCGCGCCGCCGCTTCGGCTCAAGCGCAATGGCTGGTGGGGCAATGCCGCCGTCGCGGTCTGTTACGAGGGGGTGCCGTGGTTCACGGGTGCCGCGGTGATGCGGGGCGCGCTGCCCTCCGCCCCGGTGCTGTGGCTGGCGCTGCTCTACAGTTTCGGCGCGCACGGCATCATGACGCTGAACGATTTCAAGTCGGTCGAGGGGGATCGGCGGAGCGGCATCCGCTCATTGCCGGTGCAGCTCGGCGTTGCCCCTGCGGCGCGGCTCGCCTGCGTGGTGATGGCGCTGCCGCAGCTCGTGGTGATCGGGCTGATGATCGCCTGGGATCACCGGCTCGCGGCGTTCGCGGTCGGGCTGCTGCTGGCGTGCCAGCTCGGGCTGATGGGAAGGCTGTTGCAGCGCCCGCGCGAGCGCGCCCCCTGGTACAATGCGACCGGGACGACGCTTTATGTCATCGGCATGCTGGTCTGCGCTTTCGCGCTCGCCGGCGGAGGAGCGTGAAATGGCCGCGATACAGGATTATGACGTGGCGGTGATCGGCGGCGGGCCGGCGGGGGCGACGGCTGCCGCCACGCTGGCGCGGGCCGGCCGCTCGGTGCTGCTGCTCGACCGCGCGGGGCGGATCAAGCCCTGCGGCGGCGCGGTGCCGCCACGGCTGATCCATGATTTCGACATCCCCGATCATCTGCTGGTGGCCCGCGCGCGGGGGGCGCGCATCGTCTCGCCGCGCGGGCGGCAGGTGTCGATGCCGATTGCCGGGGACGGGTTCGTCGGCATGGTGGATCGCGACGTGTTCGACGAGTTCCTCCGCGCGCGGGCGGCAGCTTCCGGGGCGGTGCGGCTGACCGGGCGGCACGAGCGCATCGAGCGCGCGGCGGACGGGCGGACGCTGGTGCATTACCGCGCCGGCGAAATGCGGCACACGGTGGCGGCGCGGGCGGTGATCGGCGCCGATGGCGCGGCCTCGGCGGTTGCGCGGCAGATGGTGCCGGGTGCGGGTGCCGCGCGGCGGGTGTTCGCCTATCACGAGGTGATCCGCACGCCGGCGGCGGGTGCGGCGGCCGCGGGCTGGGATGGCAGGCGGTGCGACATCTATTACGACGCCCGGGTTTCGCCCGATTTCTACGCGTGGATCTTCCCGCATGGCGAGACCGCGAGCATCGGCACCGGCAGCGCGGTGAAGGGGTTCTCGCTGCGCCGCGCCGTCGCGGCACTGCGCGAGGAGACCGGGCTCGGGCAGGCGGAGACGATCCGCGCCGAGGGCGCGCCGCTGCCGCTGAAGCCGCTGGCGCGGTGGGATGACGGGGTGAACGTGCTGCTGGCCGGGGATGCCGCCGGGGTGGTGGCGCCGGCCTCGGGCGAGGGGATCTATTACGCGATGCTCGGCGGGCAGCTCGCCGGCGAGGCGGCCGACGCGTTCTGCGCCAGCGGCGATGCGCGGGCGCTGCGCGAGGCGCGGCGGCGGTTCATGGCGGCGCATGGCATGGTGTTCACCGTGCTCGGGATGATGCAGGATTTCTGGTATGCGAGCGACCGGCGGCGGGAGCGGTTCGTCGCCATCTGCGGCGATGCCGACGTGCAGTCGATCACCTGGCAGGCCTACATGGAGAAGGCGCTGGTGCGGGCGAAACCGGCGGCGCACTTGCGCATCTTCGCGAAGAACATCGCGCATCTGACCGGGCTGGCGCGGGCATGAGCGCGCTCGGGGGCGGCTGGGGGCCGGTGATGGTCGCGGCGGGTGCGGCGGCGGCGACGGCGCTGGCCGGCGGGCTCGCGACGCGGCTCGGCGTCTGGTATCGGCAGCTGCGCAAGCCCGCCTGGCAGCCGCCGGAATGGCTGTTCGGCCCGGTCTGGACGCTGATCTTCGCGCTTGCCGCCGCCGCCGGCGTGATCGGCTGGGAGAGCGCGTCCGCACCCGGCGCGGCAGGGTGGCTCGTGGTGCTGTTCGGGCTCAACGCGGTGCTGAACATCCTCTGGAGCGTGCTGTTCTTCACCCTGAAGCGGCCGGACTGGGCGCTGGCCGAGCTGGTGGCGCTGTTCGCCTCGATCGCGGCGATCATGCTGGCGATGCAGCCCTATGCGGCGGGGGCGAGCCTGTTGCTGCTGCCCTATCTGCTGTGGGTCGGCTTCGCCGGTGTGCTGAACCTGACGATCGTGCGGCTCAACCGCCCGTTCGGCGCCGCCATGGGAGCGCGCTGACATGGGCCCGTATCCGTTCAGCGCGATCGTCGGCCAGGCGGAGATGAAGGAGGCGCTGCTGATCGCGGCGACCGAGCCGGCGCTCGGCGGGGTGCTGGCGCTGGGCGATCGCGGCACCGGCAAATCGACCGCGGTGCGGGCGCTGGCGGCGTTGCTGCCGGCGGTGAGTGCCGTGGCGGGCTGCCGCTATCGCTGCGATCCGGCCGATCGGCGGCGGCTCTGCCCGGAGTGCCGGGCGCGGCGCGTCGGCGGCCGGTTGCCGCGCGAGCGGGTGCGGGTGCCGGTGGTCGACCTGCCGCTCGGCGCCACCGAGGACAGGGTGGTCGGCGCGCTGGACATCGAGCGCGCGCTCGCCGACGGGGTCAAGGCGTTCGAGCCGGGGCTGCTGGCCCGCGCCAATCGCGGCTTTCTCTATATCGACGAGATCAATCTGCTGGAGGATCATCTGGTGGATCTGCTGCTCGATGTCGCGGCGTCGGGGGAGAACGTGGTCGAGCGCGAGGGGCTGAGCCTGCGCCACCCGGCGCGCTTCGTGCTGATCGGCAGCGGCAACCCCGAGGAGGGCGAGTTGCGGCCGCAGCTGCTCGACCGGTTCGGCCTGTGCGTCGAGATCAGGACGCCGACGGATATCGGCGAGCGGATCGAGGTGGTGCGGCGGCGGGATGCGTTCGAGCAGGACCCGGCCGGCTTCGCGCGGCGCTTCGCGGCGGCGGAGGCCGGGCTGCGCGATGCGATCGTCGCGGCGCGGCGGTTGCTGCCGATGGTCGCGGTCGCCGAGGAGGTGCTGGCGCTCGCTGCCCGCCTCTGCGTGGCGCTCGGCACCGACGGGCTGCGCGGCGAGCTGACGCTGCTGCGCGCGGCAAGGGCGAAGGCGGCGCTGGAAGGCGAGGTCGCGGTGACGCCGGCGCATCTGCGGGCGGTGGCCCCGGCGGCGCTGCGCCACCGGCTGCGGCGCGATCCGCTCGATGAATCGATGGCCGGCGCGCGGGTCGATCGCGCGCTCGACGAGGTGTTCGTCGCATGAGCCCGATGCCGCCGCCGCGCCCGGCGCGCAGTGCGGCGGTGGTCGCGGCCCTGTTCAGCCTCGACCCGGCGGGGCTGGGCGGCATCTGGGTCCGCGCGCCGTTCGGCCCGGCGCGGGACGGGTTTGTCGAGCATGTCCGCGCCCTGCTGCCGGCGGGGGCGGCGATACGGCGGGTGCCGGCCGGGATCGATGACGGACGGCTGCTCGGCGGGATCGATCTTGCCGCCAGCCTTGCCGCCGGGCGCCGGGTGATGGCGGCCGGACTGCTGGCGGAGGCGGCGGGCGGCGTCCTGGTGCTGCCGATGGCCGAGCGGCTCGACCGCGCGTTGTGCGCGCGGCTGGCACAGGCGCAGGAGGGCCGGTTCGGCGCCATCGCCCTCGATGAGGGGATCGGGCCGGAGGAACATCTCTCCCCAGCACTGGCCGACCGGATGGCCTTCGCCCTCGATGCCGCCGATCTGCTGGCGCGGCGCCCGCCTGCGCGGGTGCGCGGGCTTGGTGCGGCGCGGCGGCGGCTCGTGCGGATGCGGATGGATGACGGGGTGGCCGAGGCGCTCTGTCATGTGGCGGCGCAACTCGGCATATTTTCGCTGCGGCCGGTGATCCTCGCCATGCGGACGGCGCGGGCCGCCGCGGCGCTGGCCGGCCGCCGCAGCGCCGGCGAGGAGGACGCGATGCTGGCAGCCCAGCTGGTGCTCGCCCATCGCGCCACCCGCCTGCCGGCGCCGGCGGAACAGGACATGGATCAGGCGCCCGAGCCGCCGCCGCCGGCGTGCGGCGACGATGCGGCGCCGCCGGCGCCACCCGAGACGGAGGGCGAGCAGGCGGCGGACCGGGTTCTCGATGCTGCCCGCAGCGCGCTGCCGCCGGAACTTCTGGCAGCACTGCTGCTCGGCCAGGGCCGCCGCGGCGCCGCGGGCGGGCGCGCCGCAGCCCCTGCCGCCGCAACGGCGGCGCATGGAAGACCGCTCGGCGCGCGCCCCGGCCGGCCGGGGCGGGAGCATGGTCTTGCCCTCGTCGATACGTTGCGGGCCGCCGCCCCGATGCAGGCGCTGCGCCGGCGCGAGCGGCCGGATCATCCGGGGCGGGTCATTGTTCTTGGCAGCGATTTCAGGGTTCGCCGGCATCAGGCGCCGGTCCGCTCGGTGGCGATTTTCGCGGTCGACGCTTCGGGCTCGTCGGCGCTGAACCGGCTGGCGGAAGCGAAGGGCGCGGTGCAGCTGCTGCTCGCCGATTGCTATGTGCGGCGCGACCAGGTGGCGCTTCTGGCGTTCCGCAACCGCGGCGCGGAGCTGCTGCTGCCGCCCACCGCGGCGCTGGCCCGCGCCCGGCGGAGCCTTGCGGCGCTACCGGGCGGCGGGGCGACGCCGCTGGCCAGCGGGATCGACGCCGCGCGAGACATGGCACTCGGCGCGCGGCGGCGGGGCAACCGGCCGCTGCTGGTGCTGCTGACCGATGGCGGGGCGAATATCGGCCGCGACCGGCAGCCCGGCCGCGCGGCGGCGGCGGCGGATGCGCGGGCGGCGGCGTCTGCCTGTGCTGCCGATGGAATTCCCGCCCTGCTGATCGACACGGCGCCGCGGCCGAACGCGTTCGCCGCCGAACTCGCCGGCGTGATGCGGGCGCGCTACCTGCCGCTGCCCTTTGCCGATGCGCGCGCGCTGAGCCGGGCGATCCGCGCGGAGCAGGCCGCATGAGCGCCGCGCTCGCGCTGTGGGACCGGGTGTTCGACGCCAATGCGCCCGACTGGGAGACCGACGGGCGGGACTGGCCGAACCGGGCGGCGAGCCGCTTCGTGACCGCCGGCGGGCTGCGATTCCACGTTCAGGTGATGGGGGCGGGGCCGGTTCTGCTGCTGCTGCACGGCACCGGTGCGGCGACGCATTCGTGGCGCGCGCTGGCGCCGCTGCTGGCGCGGGATTTCACCGTCATTGCGCCGGATCTGCCGGGCCACGGCTTCACCGCGGCGCCGTTCTGGCCGCGCATGTCGCTGCCCGGCATGGCCGGCGCGATCGCGGCGTTGCTCGACGTGCTGGATGCGCCGCCGGCGCTGGTGGCCGGGCACTCGGCGGGGGCGGCGATCCTGGCCGAGATGTGCCTGCAGGGGCGGATCGCGCCGGCGGGGCTGGTCAGCCTCAACGGCGCGCTGCTGCCGCTCAAGGGCGTTGCAGGGCAGGTATTCTCGCCGCTGGCGCGGCTGTTCGCGCTCAACCCGCTGGTGCCGCGCGTGTTCGCCTGGCACGCGGCGGACAAGGCGGTGGTGGCGCGGCTGCTGCGCGGCACCGGATCGCGCATCGATGCGCAGGGGGCGGAATTCTATGCACGGCTGGCGCGGCGCAGCGGCCATGCGGGGGCGGCACTGATGATGATGGCGAACTGGGACCTGGCACCGCTGGCCGCGGCGCTGCCGCGTCTCGCGCCGAGGCTTTTGCTGATCGTGGGGGCGGCGGACCGCTCGATCCCGCCGGCCGATGCGCGGGAGATCGCGCGTCTTGTGCCGGGGGCGCGGGTGATCGTGTTGCCGCGTCTCGGCCATCTCGCGCATGAGGAGGCGCCGGAGCCCGTCGCCGGGGAGATCGCCGGCTTCGCGCGCGAGATCGGGGTGCTGGCGGCATGAACGTGATCACCCGTCAGGATGCGGGGCAGGAGGCGAGGACGAAGCGGCCGCATGCCATCGTGATCGGGGCGGGGTTCGGCGGGCTGGCCGCCGCGATCCGGCTCGGCGCGCGGGGCTGGCGCGTCACCGTGCTGGAGCGCTGCGAGCAGCCCGGCGGCCGGGCCTCGGTGTTCCGGCAGGACGGGTTCGTGTTCGATGCCGGCCCGACCATCATCACCGCCCCGTTCCTGCTGGAGGAACTCTGGACGCTGGCCGGCGGGCGAATGGCCGATGATGTCGATCTCCGCTCGATCGACCCGTTCTACCGCATCCGCTTCGACGATGGCTCGCATATCGACTGTTCCGGCCATCATGACGCGATGTGCGCGGAGATCGGCCGGCTCGCGCCCGGCGATGTCGCCGGCTACGAGCGCTTCATCGCGATGACCGAGGAGATCTACCGGATCGGGTTCGAGCAGCTCGGCCACGTGCCGTTCGGCCACTGGACCGACATGGCGCGCATCCTGCCCGACCTCGTGCGGCTGTCCGGCCATCGCAGCGTGCACGGGCTGGTCGCGCGGCATGTGCGCGATCCGCGGGTGCGCGCGGCGCTGAGCTTCCATCCGCTGCTGGTCGGCGGCAATCCGTTCCGGGTCAGCGCCATCTACGCGCTGATCCTGCATCTGGAGCGCCGGCATGGCGTGCATTTCGCGATGGGCGGGACCGGGGCGATCGTCGCCGGGCTGGCGCGGCTGATCGAGCGGCAGGGCAACCGCATCCGCTGCAACACGCCGGTCGACCGGATCCTCGTGCGCGAGGGGGCGGCATGCGGCGTCGAACTCGCGGATGGCAGCCGGATCGCGGCGGATATCGTGGTCTCGGACGCCTGCACCGGGTTTACCTATGGCCATCTGCTGCGCGGGGTGGCGCGGCGGCGCTGGACCGACCGCAAGCTCGCCGCGGCGCGCTACTCGATGGGGTTGTTCGTCTGGTATTTCGGCACCGACCGGACGTTCGGCGACGTGCCGCACCACACGATCGTGATGGGGCCGCGCTATCGCGGGCTGCTCGACGATATTTTCGAGAAGAAGCGCCTGGCGCCGGACATGAGCCTCTATCTGCACCGGCCGACGGCGACCGATCCGGCGCTCGCGCCCGCGGGGTGCGACGCCTTCTATGCGCTGGCGCCGGTGCCGCATCTCGGCGGCGGCCAGGACTGGGCGCGCGAGGCCGAGGCGTTCCGCCAGCGGGTCGAGCGGCGGCTGGAGGAGACGGTGATGCCGGGGCTTGGCGGGGCCATCGTCACCTCGCGGGTGATGACGCCGCAGGATTTCGCCACGCGCTACGATTCGACCTGGGGCGCCGGCTTCGGGATGGAGCCGGTGCTGACCCAGAGCGCCTGGTTCCGCCCGCACAATGCGAGCGAGGATGTGCGCAACCTTTTCCTGGTGGGCGCGGGCACCCATCCCGGCGCCGGGGTGCCGGGCGTGCTCTCGACCGCCCGGGTTCTCGACACGGTGGTTCCCGATGCCAATGCGTTCGTCTGATCCCGACATCGCCGCCTGCACGGCAAGGCTGCGCCGCGGCTCGGTCAGTTTCCACGCCGCCTCGCGCCTGTTGCCGGCGGAGGTGCGCGCTGCGGCGACCGCGCTCTACGCCTTCTGCCGCGAGGCCGACGACGCGGTCGACCTTGCCGCCGACAAGCAAGCCGGGGTTGCGACGATATCGGCGCGGCTGGAGGCGATCTGCCGGGGCGTGCGGCTCGATGATCCGGTCGATCGCGCGTTTGCCGCGACGATCGCCCGGCACGGTATCCCGCTTGCGCTGCCCGAGGCGCTGATCGAGGGGCTGGCCTGGGACGCGGCGGGGCGGCGCTATGCCACGCTGGCCGAGCTGCGCGCCTATGCGGCGCGGGTGGCGGGGTCGGTCGGCGTGATGATGGCGATGCTGATGGGCGCGCGGGATGAGGCGAGCCTTGCCGCCGCCTGCGATCTCGGCCTCGCGATGCAGCTGACCAATATCGCCCGCGATGTCGGCGAGGATGCGGCCGAGCGCCGGCTCTATCTGCCGCTGGACTGGCTGGAGGAGGCGGGGCTGGAGCCCGAGCGGTTCCTTGCCCGCCCGGCCTTCACCCCGGCGCTGGCACACGTGATCGGGCGCTTGCTCGACGAAGCCGAGCGGCGCTATGCGGCGGCCGGATGCGGCATCGCCGCGCTGCCGCTGGCCTGCCGGCCCGGCATTGCGGCGGCGCGGCGGATCTATCGCGAGATCGGCCGGCTCCTGGCGGCGAACGGGCTCGACTCGGTCTCCACCCGCACCCGCGTGTCCGGCCGGCGGAAGCTCGGGCTGGCCGCACTCTCGCTGGCCGATGCCGCGACTGCGGGGCTATGGGCGCCGCTTGCCGCATCGCCGCCGCCCTGCCCGGAAGTGCGCTTCCTGATCGATGCTGCGGCGGCAGCGGGGGGCGAGACGGTGGGCGCGGCGGCGCGGGTGATCCTGCTGATCGACCGGCTGGAACGCGAGGAACGCACGGCGCGGATGAGGGCGGCCGGGGCGCGCGGCCCGCTCGTCTGCGGCGCGGCGGAGCCGGCGTGATGGAAGACGCATGATGGAAGCATGGGCCAGCCACTACGCGACTTTCCTGGAGTTTTCCGGCATCGACGTGCTGGTGCTGGCGGCCGCCATCTGGTCGCTCGTGTCGGTGCGGCGGAGCCTGCGGCGGGACCGCGAGCGCGACGGGTCCTAGAGCACTTTCCGATCCAGTTGGATCGGATGTAGTGCTCTATCATATTATTAAACAGAGCATCTTTATCCGATCAGATGATTCCATCTGATCGGCTGCCTCAATCTCAGATGAACCGGCGCGGCATGCGGAAGGGCAGCATGAACTGCACGGCGGGGTGGACCAGACGGTCGCAATCCAGCGTCTCGTGCACGGCCTCGACTTGTTCGCCGCCGAGCGAGGCGGCGATGCGGGCGCGGGCGTAAAACGGCGTATCCTCGAGATTGCGGATGAGGCGGGCGCCGCCATCGCTGCGGGTTTCGCGCGCGAGGCGCCAGCGCGTCGCCGGCAGGGCGGCGATGGGCGGCGGCGTGAAGGCGGTGGCACCGCCGGCGGCGTCGAAGCCCAGCGCGAGCGCGGTCTGCCCGCCATCGCGCCGCTCCGCGTGATAGAGGATCGCGGCACCCCGCCGCGTTGCCGCGCGCGACCAGTGCCAGCGCCGGAAGGCACGCGCGACCGGTTCGTCGCCCTCGTTGCGGTCGAGATAGGCGTTGCCCTCCCAGGCAAGTTCGGGTGCGGTGAAAGCGACGCGGATGCGCGCGCAGGGGGCGAGCGGCTGCCAGCGGTGCCGGCCCGCCGCATCGAGCTCGTAGGTGGTCGGCTCGACGGCGTGGGGGGTGAGGCGGATCGTGCCGCGCACCCGGCGCGGCAGCGGGTTCGACCATTCGGCGATCTCGGCGGCAAGCCCGCCTTCATCGACGGTGAGCCGGCTCGGGCCGATGGCGAGGCTGTCGGCCTCGGCCCGCAGGCTGTGGCGGCGGCGCTCGGTCATGGTCCAGCGATTGCCGCGCGGGCCGTAGAGGGCGAGGTTGATGGCGACGAAATCCTCCGGTGCCGCGCTGTCGGGGGCGAATCGGCGGGCGGCGGCGTAATAGGGTGAGAACACCGAGCCGATGAAGGCAATCAGCGTGAGCGCGTGGCGCCCGTCATCGCTCAGCGCGTCGACATACCACCAGGCATAGCCGCCGCGCGGGACCGGGCGGTCGAAGCGGATCATTCGGTATCCGCCATGATGGCGGCGGCGGCGAAACTGCCGGAGAGGGCGGCCATCGGCAGGCCCGGGCCGGGATGTGCCGAGCCGCCGGCGAGGTAGAATCCCGGCAGCGCGGTGCGCGCCCGCGGGCGGGCGAAGGGGTCGCGCCAGCCGGCGAGATCGCGGCCATAGAGCGCGCCGCCGGCGCCGGGGAACAGGCGCTCGAAACCGGGCGGGCCGGTGACGGCACTGCCCACGATGTCGAGCGTGAGGCCGGCGGCGGCGAGGCGGGCGCGCACCCGCGCCCAGCAGGCGTCGGTCGCGGCGTCGTCCGGTGCGGCGCGGTCGCCGAGCGGCGGGGCGTTGACCAGCACCAGTAGCCGTTCCGCCGCAGCGCCGGCGTTGCGGTCGGCCGGTCCCGGCCCGCCGCGATCCAGCATGCGATCCGGCATGCGATCAAGCATGCGATCGTGGGGGCGGTGCTGGGTACGGTCTTGCGCGCAGACATAGATGGTCGGGTCCGTCGGCAGCGTGCCGGCGGCGAGGGCGGCGAACTCGGCGGGGTAGTCGCGGCTGAAGAACACGTTGTGATGGCTGAGCGGGAAACCGCGCGCATGGGCGACGACCTGCCAGGTCACCGCCGAGAGCGAGCGCGGGGCGGCGGCGGCGCGGCCGAGGGCGGCGCGGGCGGCGGCGCCGAGGCTGCCGGCCGCGATCGCGCCGATCTCGCCGGCGGCGATGACCGTGCGGCCGGCGATCTCCGAACCGTCCGCGAGGCGGACGCCGCGGACGCGGGCGCCATCGGTCAGCACCTCGGCCACCGGCGCGCCGAGGTGGAAGCGCGCGCCGTGGCGGCCGGCGGCGCGCATCAGGGCGGAGGCCAGCATCGTCATGCCGCCCTCGATCGTCCACACGCCGCGCTGTTCGGCATGGGCAATCAGCATCAGCGTCGCCGGCGCGGCGAAGGGCGAGGCGCCGGAATAGGTCGCGTAGCGGGCGAAGAGCTGGCGCAGCCTCGGATCGGTGAAGCGGCGGCCGAGAACCGACCACAGGCTGGCGAAGGGCGAGGCGCGGCTGAGGGCCAGCAGGCCGGCGACGCCGGTGCGGCGGCCAAGGTCGAGAAGACCGGGAGAGGGGTTGCGCATGAAGGCGGCATCCAGCGCGTCGTACAGCGCGCGGCTGCGGCGGCAGAAAGTGGCGAACTCGCCGGCTGCGTGCGGGCCGAAGGCGGCGAGGATGGCGGCCTCGCTCGCCTCGGCGGTCTGCCGCAGGTCCAGCCGGGTGCCGTCCTGCCAGTGATGCCGGGCGATGACATCGAGCGGCGCGAGGCGCAGCTCGGCCGCGAGGCTGGTGCCGGCGGCGCGCAGCAGGTCGTCGAACACGTGACGCATCGTCACCACCGTCGGCCCGGCATCGATGGCGCGGCCGGCGACGGCGACCGCGCGCAGCTTGCCGCCGGGTGCGGCCGCGCGGTCGAACACCGCGACGCGCCGGCCGGCGGCGGCAAGCCGGATGGAAGCGGCGAGGCCGCCCATGCCAGCGCCGATGATCAGGACCGTCGATGTGTCTCGTGCTGAAATCGCGGCGTCCTCCGTTGCGGTCGAGTATCCGAAATTACTTGACTGAGTGTCAACCAAATCGCACAGTTAAAAACGACAATAAAAAGTGACACACGGCTTAACCATCGGAGGTCCGTCATGGATGCCATGTCGCTCATCGAATCCACTCTCACCACGGCCATGCTGCGGGCCGAAACCGGCGGCGGGCCGCCGAAGCTGGCGGCGGCGATGCGGCACGCGGTGTTTCCGCGCGGCGCGCGGGTGCGGCCGCGACTGTGCCTGGCGGTCGCCTCGGCCTGCGGGGCGGAGCGGTTCGACGCGGCGGTGGCGGCGGGGGCGGCGCTGGAATTTCTGCATTGCGCCTCGCTGGTGCATGACGACCTGCCGTGTTTCGACGATGCGGCGACGCGGCGCGGCCGTCCCTCGGTGCATGCCGCGTTCGGCGCGCCGCTCGCGGTGCTTGCGGGCGACGCGCTGATCGTGCTGGCGTTCCAGACCCTCGCACTCGGCTGCGCGGTGCAGCCGGGCCCGGTGATCGCGCTGAGCGGGATCGTCGCCGAGGCGGTGGGCATGCCGGGCGGGATCGTCGCCGGCCAGGCCTGGGAGAGCGAGGACGAGGTGGATCTCGCGCGTTATCAGCGGGCCAAGACCTCGGCGCTGTTCGCGGCGGCGGCGATGGCCGGGGCGGCGAGCGCGGGCAAGGATCCGCTGCCGTGGCGGGCGCTGGGGGACAATCTCGGCGATGCCTATCAGATCGCCGACGATCTCTGCGATGCCGCCGGGGATGCGGCTTCGTGCGGCAAGCCGGTCGGGCGCGACGACGCGCTGCAGCGGCCGAGCGCCGTGCGGCGCTTTGGCATCGAGGGTGCGCTCGACCTGCTGGACGAGGTGGCCGAACGCGCGGCTTCGTCGATTCCCGATTGTCCGGGCGTCGCGTCGCTGCGCGCGCTGATCGTGCAGGAGGCGAAGCGGCTGGTGCCCAAGGGGCTGGCCCGCGTGGCGGCCTGAGGCACGCACGGTGACGGCGAGCGTGTCGGGCTTCGTGGATCCGCCGGTGCCGGCCTGGCTGCGGCGCTGGCGGGATTTGCGCAACCGGCTGCTTGCGAACGGCACCTTCCAGGATCTTGCGGCGCGCTTCCCGCCGACCCGGTTCGTGGCGCGGCGGGAGGCGCGGGCACTGTTCGATCTCTGCGCCGGCTTCGTCTATTCGCAGACGCTTGCGGCCTGCGTCGAACTCGACCTGTTCGCCCAGCTGGCGGCGGGGGCGGAGACGGTCGAGCATCTCGCCGCGCGCTGCCGCCTCGCGCCGGCCGCGCTGCTGCGGCTCGCGCGTGCGGGGGCGGCGCTGCGGCTGCTGGAGACCGATGGCGCACGCGTGGCGCTTGGCCCGCTGGGTGCTGCGCTGCTTGCCAATCCGGGCATCGCGGCGATGGTTCGGCATCATGCGCTGCTCTATCGCGACCTCGCCGATCCGGTCGGGCTGCTGCGCGGCGAGACGGACGCGACCCTGGCCGGGTTCTGGCCGTATGAGGGCGGCGACGCGCCGCGGGCGGATGCCTATTCGCAGCTGATGGCGGCGTCGCAGCCGATGATCGCCGCGGGGATCCTCGCCGCCTGGAAATTCCGCCGGCACCGCCGGATTCTCGATGTCGGCGGCGGCGATGGCCGGTTTCTCGAGGCGGTGGCCGCCCGCGCGCCGGCGCTCGCGCTCATGCTGTTCGACCTGCCGGACGTGGCGGCGCTGGCGCGGGCCCGCTTCGCCCGCGCGGGGCTCGCCGGGCGGGCCGCCGCGTGGGGCGGCGACATGCGCGCCGACCGGCTGCCGGAGGGGGCGGACATCGCCACCCTCGTCAGGGTGCTGCACGATCACGACGACGACGATGCGATGGCGATCCTGCGCAATGTCCGCGCCTGCCTGCAACCGGGCGCGACACTGCTGATCGCCGAGCCGCTGGCCGCCGCCGCGGGGGCGGCGCCGGTCGGCGATGCCTATTTCGGGTTCTACCTGCTGGCGATGGGGCGCGGCCGGGCGCGGCGCGCGGCGGAGCTTGCCGCGATGGCCGAGCGCGCCGGCTTCATCGGGGCGCGGCAGATCGCCACGCCGCAGCCGCTGCTGACCGGTTTGATCGCGGCGCGCGCCGGTTGAGCCGGCGCGATAAAAGAAACGTTGACTGTAAGTTTAAATTGACATTTTGTTTTGTACTTGTAAGCTGACATTTACAATACGACCGCACGGCTCGCGGCACTCCAGAGGGGACGTGCCTTGCTCGACAGTCTCGCCATCATCATCGAAAGACCGTTAGACCTGTCGCTCCGGCGGGTGAGGCTCGATCCGCCCGCGGCCACGGATGTGGTGGTCGAGGTCGCGTGGTCGGGCGTGAGCACCGGCACGGAGAAGCTGATCTACACCGGCGAGATGCCGTCCTTTCCGGGCATGGGCTATCCGCTGGTGCCGGGCTACGAGGCGACGGGCACGATCGTCGAGACCGGGCGCGAAGTGCGCGGCCGGATGGGCGAGACGGTGTTTGTTCCGGGCGCCCGCTGCTTCGGCGAGATGCGCGCGCTGTTCGGCGCCGATTCCAGACATCTGGTGGTGCCGGCCGAGCGGGCGGTGCGGGTTCCCGCCGCCCTCGGCGCGCATGCGACCCTGCTGGCGCTGGCGGCGACGGCCCGGCATGCGATCAGGATTGCCGGCGGCGCGCCGGAGCTGATCGTCGGGCATGGCGTTCTCGGCCGGCTGATCGCCCGCCTCGCGACGCTCGATGGCGGCGCGCCGGTGGTCTGGGAAACCAGGGTGGCGCGGTTCGCCGGGGCGCAGGGCTACGAGGTGCGCGCTGCGGCGGACGACCCGCGGCGGGATTATCGCACGATCATCGACGCCTCGGGCGATTCCGCAATTCTCGACCGGCTGATCGGGCGCCTGGCACCGGGGGGGATGATCACCCTCGCCGGGTTTTACGCCGCGCCGCTCGGCTTTGCCTTTCCCCCGGCCTTCATGCGCGAGGCGCGGATTGCCATCGCCGCCCAGTGGCAGCCGGAGGATCTCGCCGATGTCGCAGCACTGGTCGCGGCGGGGCGGCTCGATCTGTCCGGCCTGGTGACGCACCGGGTGCCGGCGGCGGACGCGGCGCAAGCCTATTCCGCCGCCTTCAACGACGATTCCTGCCTCAAACTGCTCATCGACTGGAGAGACATGACATGAACGCAAGCGCCGGCCGCACGGCTCCGGATACCGAGATTGGCGCGAGCGCGAATCCGGCGAAGAAGACCCAGATCATCGCGATCTATGGCAAGGGGGGGATCGGCAAGAGCTTCACCCTCGCCAACCTGTCGTATTCGATGGCGCAGCTCGGCAAGCGGGTGCTGCTGATCGGGTGCGACCCGAAAAGCGACACGACCTCGCTGCTGTTCGGCGGCAAGTCGTGCCCGACGATCATCGAGACCTCGGCGCGGCGCAAGGCCGCCGGCGAGGCGGTGGAGATCGGCGATGTCTGCTTCAAGCGCGACGGGGTGTTCGCCATGGAGCTGGGCGGCCCGGAAGTCGGGCGCGGCTGCGGCGGACGCGGGATCATCCACGGGTTCGAACTGCTCGACAAGCTCGGCTTTCACCAGTGGGATTTCGATTACGTGCTGCTCGACTTCCTGGGCGACGTGGTCTGCGGCGGGTTCGGCCTGCCGATCGCGCGCGATCTGTGCCAGAAGGTGATCGTGGTCGGCTCGAACGACCTGCAATCGCTCTATGTCGCCAACAATGTCTGCTCGGCGGTGGATTATTTCCGCAAGCTCGGCGGCAATGTCGGCGTTGCCGGGCTGGTGATCAACAAGGATGACGGCACCGGCGAGGCGCAGGCCTTCGCCGAGGCGGCGGGGATTCCGGTGCTGGCCGCGATCCCGGCGGATGAGGATATCCGCCGCAAATCGGCGAATTACGAGATTGTCGGGCGGCCCGGCGGGCGCTGGGCGCCGCTGTTCGAGGCGCTGGGCGTGCAGGTGGCCGAGGCGCCGCCGATCCGCCCGACGCCGCTGACCCAGGACGGGCTGCTCGGCCTGTTCAAGGGCGACGTGGTGGGCCGCGGCGTGGTGCTGGATCCGGCGAGCCTCGAGGACATGTGCGGTTCGGACGTGCTGAACCGGCCCTCCCTCGAAGTCGTCTACGAGGGGGCCTGATCATGCCCCCGCCGGAGGGAACGATCGCGCGGCCGCAGGAAGCCGGCTGCCATGGCGGGCGGGAGACGATGCGCGAGGCCGCCCGCGCCGCCGGCAAGTCCGCCGTGCTGGAGCGGCTCGCCGCCGATTACCCGCAGGGGCCGCACGACCAGCCGCAATCGATGTGCCCGGCCTTCGGGTCGTTGCGCGTCGGCCTGCGGATGCGGCGGGTGGCGACGATCCTGTCCGGCTCGGCCTGCTGCGTTTATGGTCTTACCTTCACCTCGCATTTCTACGGGGCGCGCCGCAGCGTCGGCTACGTGCCGTTCGATTCCGAGACGTTGGTCACCGGCCAGCTCTTCGAGGATATCCGAGACGCGGTGCGCCGGACGGCGCAGCCGGACGCGTATGACGCCGTCGTTGTCATCAATCTGTGCGTGCCGACCGCTTCGGGCGTGCCGCTCGACCTGCTGCCGCGGGAGATCGATGGTGTGCGGGTGATCGGCATCGACGTGCCGGGCTTCGGCGTGCCGACCCATGCCGAGGCGAAGGACGTGCTGGCCGGGGCGATGCTGCGCTATGCCCGGCGCGAGGCCGAGGCCGGGGCGGTGGCGCGGCCGCGCACGGGGCTTGCCGAGGAGCGGCGGATCACCCTGCTGGGCGAGCTGTTTCCGGCCGATCCGCCAGGGGTTGCGGCGATGCTGGCGCCGATGGGGCTCGGCGTCGGGCCGGCGGTGCCGGCACGGGAGTGGCGGGATCTGTACGGCGCGCTCGATTGCGTCGCGGCCGCCGCGGTGCATCCGTTCTATACCGCCAGCGCGCGGGAATTCGAGGCCGCGGGCCGCAAGCTGATCGGCTCGGCGCCGGTGGGCGAGGAGGCGACGGCCGACTGGCTCGACGCCGTCGGTCGCATCGCCGGGATCGAGGCGGTGCGGATCGACCGGGCGAAGGCCGCGGCGATCGCGCCGGTGCGCGCAGCACTCGCCGCCAACCCGGTTTCGGCGCGGATGATCGTTTCGGGTTACGAGGGGTCGGAGCTGCTGGTCGCGCGGCTGCTGATCGAGGCGGGGGCGGAAATCCCCTATGTCGGCACCGCGCTGCCGGCGACGCCGTGGAGCGAGGCGGACCGCGCCTGGCTTGCCCAGCAGGGCACGCATGTGCAGTTCCGCGCCTCGCTCGAACAGGATTGCGCGGCGCTGCGCGACGTTCGCCCCGACCTCGCCTTCGGCACCACGCCGCTGGTGCAGGCGGCGAAGGAGGCGGGTGTGCCGGCCGTCTATTTCACCAACATCGTATCATCGCGGCCGATTTTTGGCGCATCCGGTGCTGCGTCGCTCGCTGCGATCGTCACGGCGCAGACGCGCGGGCGCGAGCGGTTCGGCCGGATGATCGGCTTCTTCGCCGGCGATGCGGCGCAGGCGGAGGAGGTTTCCTGATGCTGGTGCAGGATCATGACCGGGCGGGCGGGTATTGGGGCGCTGTATACGCCTTCGCCGCGATCAAGGGGTTGCGCGTCGTCATCGACGGGCCGGTGGGCTGCGAGAACCTGCCGGTGACGGCGGTGCTGCATTACACCGACGCGCTGCCGCCGCACGAGTTGCCGATCGTGGTGACGGGGCTCGACGAGGAGGCGCTCTCGATGAGCGGCACCGAGGGGCCGATGAAGCGCGCCGCCGGGATCGGCGACCAGAAGGTGCCCGCGGTCGTCGTCACCGGCTCGATCGCCGAGATGATCGGCGGCGGGGTGACGCCGGAGGGCTCCAACCTGCGGCGCTTCCTGCCGCGCACGATCGACGAGGACCAGTGGCAGTCCGCCGACCGGGCGATGGTGTGGCTGTGGAACGAGTTTGGCAACGCGAAGGCGAAGCGCCCGGAGCGCAAGGCGGGCAAGCCGCGCGTCAACATCATCGGGCCGATCTATGGCACGTTCAACATGCCATCCGATCTCGCCGAGATCCGCCGGCTGGTCGAGGGGATCGGCTGCGAGGTCAACCTGACCTTTCCGCTCGGCGCGGACCTCAAGGACACGCCGCGGCTGGCCGACGCGGATGTCAATGTCTGCCTTTATCGCGAATTCGGCCGCAAGCTCTGCGAGGCGCTGGACAAGCCCTACCTGATGGCGCCGATGGGGATTTTCGCGACCACGAATTTCCTGCGCAAGCTCGGCGAGCTGGCCGGTGTCGATCCCGAGCCGTTCATCGCCCGCGAGAAGGAGACCACGATCAAGCCGATCTGGGATCTGTGGCGGAGCGTGACGCAGGATTTCTTCGCGACCTCGTCGTTCGGGGTGGTGGCGACCGAGACCTATGCCCGCGGCCTGCGCCGCCTGCTCGAGGATGATCTCGGCATTGCGTGCAGCTTCGCGATTTCCCGTCGCCCCGGGGTGAAGCCGGACAACGACGCGGTGCGCGCGGCGATGGCGGCGAACCCGCCGCTGGTGCTGTTCGGTTCGTATAACGAGCGGATGTATGCGGCGGAGCGCGGCGGACGGTCGGTCTATATTCCGGCATCGTTTCCGGGCGCGATCATCCGCCGCGCGACCGGCACGCCGTTCATGGGGTATGCGGGTGCGACCTATGTCGTGCAGGAATACTGCAACGCGCTGTTCGACGCGCTGTTCAACATCCTGCCGCTCGGCACCGATCTCGACCGGATCGAGCCGACGCCGGCGCGCGCCGATGCGGGCGAGGCCTGGGCCCCGGATGCGGCCGCAGCACTCGACCGGCATCTCGCCCATGAGCCGTTCCTGATCCGGATTTCCGCGGCCAAGCGGCTGCGCGACAGCGCCGAGCGGTGCGCGCGCGAGGCGGGTGCCGAGCGCGTCGAGGCGGCGCATGTCGCCGTGGCGCTGCGCGAGACGGTGCCGGCATGACCGCTTCACCTGACAGATCAGCACCCGGGCCGAGCCTGGCGCTGCCCCTCCTGCTTGCCCCAGCGGCGAGGCTCCCCCATCGGCCGCCCGCCGCAAGGCGCCGGCTGTCCCCCCGCGCGGGGTTCGCGCGGAACTGGCAGGCACGGGCAACCGCGCCGGCCACAACGAGGATAACAGTCTGATGTCCATGACCACACATGATCGGGAAGGGTCGTTATCCGGCCTGACCGAACGGGAGGCGAAGGAGTTCCACTCGATCTTCATCGCCAGTTTCATCGGCTTCACCGTCATCGCGATCATTGCCCACTTCCTGGTGTGGCAGTGGCGCCCGTGGATCCCGGGGCCGCACGGCTATGTCACGGGGTTCCTGGATAACGCGCATATCGGGGTGAAGATGCTCACCTCGCGTATCGGATAAGGGAGGACAGACCATGTGGCGCATGTGGCTTCTTTTCGATCCGCGCAGGGTGCTGACCGCGCTCGGCGTGTTCCTGTTCGCGCTGGCGATCCTGATCCACTTCATCCTGCTGAGCACGCCGCGTTTCGACTGGCTCGGCGGCGCACCGGCGATGTCGGCGGTGCAGCAGCAGTCGGCCATGCCGGCAAACAAGTAACGGGGCCTGCCAAACCCCTCCAGATGACCCCGGCGCCGGTCGGCTCGTGCCGACCACGCCGGGGGGAGGGGCCCCAACCGAACGGTGAGGAACTGCCCGATGGCACTGCTCAGTTTTGAAAGAAAATACCGCGTCCGCGGCGGGACCCTGATCGGCGGGGACCTGTTCGATTTCTGGGTCGGGCCGTTCTATGTCGGCTTCTTCGGTGTGACCGCCGCCTTCTTCATCATGCTCGGCACGGCGCTGATCATCTGGGGTGCGGCGCTCGGGCCGACCTGGAATATCTGGCAGATCAACATCGCGCCGCCCGACCTTTCCTATGGGCTCGGCCTCGCGCCGCTGGCCAAGGGCGGGCTCTGGCAGATCATCACGGTCTGCGCGATCGGCGCCTTCGGCTCCTGGGCGCTGCGCGAGGTGGAGATCAGCCGCAAGCTCGGGATCGGGCTGCACGTGCCGGCGGCGTTCAGCGTCGCGATTTTCGCCTATGTCACGCTCGAGGTCATCCGCCCGCTGCTGATGGGCGCCTGGGGCAACGGCTTTCCCTACGGCATCATGAGCCATCTCGACTGGGTGTCGAACACCGGATACGCCTATCTCAATTTCGAATACAACCCGATGCACATGGTCGCCGTGACGCTGTTCTTCACGACGACGCTCGCCCTCGCGCTGCACGGATCGCTGGTTCTGGCCGCGATCAACCCGCCGGCGGGCGAGACGGTGAAGTTCGCCGAGCACGAGGACACGTTCTTCCGCGATTTCATCGGCTACTCGATCGGCACGCTGGGCATTCACCGGCTCGGCCTGTTCCTCGCCCTCGGGGCGGGGTTCGCCAGCGCCACCTGCATCCTGCTCTCCGGCCCGTTCTGGACCCAGGGCTGGCCCTCGTGGTGGGGGTGGTGGCTGCACCTGCCGATCTGGCAGTTCGGCGGTCATTGAGGTGCGCCATGCAAGACCGCACCAGTCATAACCTTCAAGCAGTCCGGGGGCTCGGATGATCGAATATCAGAACATCTTCACGCGGGTGCAGATCCGTGGGCCACTGCATGACGGCGTTCCGGCGCCGGCGGGTGTGTGGGGCCGGCAGGGCAAGCCGTTCTTCAGCTACCTGCTCGGCCAGATCGGCAACGCCCAGGTCGGCCCGATCTATCTCGGCTCGCTCGGCGTCGCTTCCATCGCCTGCGGCCTGATCGCCTTCGAGATCATCGGGCTGAACATGATGGCCTCGGTGAACTGGAACCCGATCCGCTTCGTGCGCGACCTGCCATGGCTCGCGCTCGAACCGCCGCCGCCGGCCTACGGGCTGCGGCTGCCGCCGATGGACCAGGGCGGATGGTGGCTGCTGGCCGGGTTCTTCCTGACCACCTCGCTGCTGCTCTGGTGGATGCGGGTCTATCGCCGCTCGAAGCAGCTCGGCCTCGGCACTCATACCGCGTGGGCCTTCGCCTCGGCCATCTGGCTGTTCCTCGTGCTCGGCTTCATCCGCCCGCTGCTGATGGGCAGCTGGGGCGAGGCGCCGCCCTTCGGCATCTTTCCGCATCTCGACTGGACCGTCGCGTTCTCGTTGCGATACGGCAACCTGTATTACGATCCGTTCCACATGCTCTCGATCGTGTTCCTGTATGGCTCGGTCCTGCTGTTCGCGATGCATGGCGCGACCATTCTCGCCGTCAGCCGGTTCGGCGGCGAGCGCGAGGTGGAGCAGACGGTGGACCGGGGCACCGCATCGGAGCGCGCCGCGCTGTTCTGGCGCTGGACGATGGGGTTCAACGCGACGATGGAGAGCATCCATCGCTGGGCCTGGTGGTTCGCGGTGCTGACCACGCTGACCGGCGGGATCGGCATCCTGCTGACCGGCACCGTTGTCGACAACTGGTTCCTGTGGGCGATCAAGCACCATGTGGCGCCGGCCTATCCGCACATCTACGGGCATGTCGCCGATCCGGCGCAGGGTGCGGCCGCGGGCAAGGGGACAATGCCATGAAAGTCACGATCACCCTGCTCGCCCTGATCGGCGGCATGACGGCGATGGTCCTCGGCGTGCTGACCTTGCAGCCGCCCACGGTCCGCTCGGTGCAGCGCGGCTATCGCGGCACCGGCCAGCAGGTCGAATACAGCCCGGCGGTGATCGCCGCCGCCTTCGCCGCCAACCAGGCCCCCTCCGCCCTGCCGCAGAACAATGCCGGGCCGCCGGCCGGCACGATCTACAAGAACGTTCAGGTGCTCAAGAACGTTCCGGCCGGCGCCTTCGCGCGGATCATGGTCTCGATGGTGCAGTGGGTCGCGCCGAAACAGGGCTGCGGCTACTGCCACGTCGCCGGCAATTTCGCGTCCGACGCCAAGTATCAGAAGCGGGTCGCGCGGCGGATGCTGGAGATGACGATCTTCGTCAATGCTGACTGGCAGACGCATGTGAAGAATGTCGGCGTCACCTGCTATACCTGCCATCGGGGCAACAACGTGCCGAGCCGGGTCTGGTTCGAGGGCGTCGCTCCGCCGCATGCGGGTGGGCTGCTGCAGACCAACAGCGGCGAGGCGCGGCCCTCGGCGGTGGCGGATGGCTCGGCGCTGGCGGCCGATCCGCTCACACCCTTCCTGCTCGGGCACGAGCCGATCCGGGTGACCGGCACGAGCGCGCTGCCCGCCGGCAACCGCCTCTCGATCCAGCAGACCCAGTGGACCTATGCGCTGATGATGCACTACGCGACCGCGCTGGGCGTGAACTGCGATTTCTGCCACCAGACCCGCGCCTTCGCCGACTGGTCGGAAAGCACGCCGCAGCGGGTGACGGCCTATTATGGCCTGCACATGGTCCGCGCGCTCAACAACGACTACCTGCTGCCGCTGACCGGCACCTTCCCCAAGGCCATGCTTGGCCAGGCCGGCGATGTGGCGAAGGTGGACTGCGCGACCTGCCACCAGGGCGTGTTCAAGCCACTCTATGGCGCGCCGGTTGCGAGCCCGTTCCCCTATCTCCGCGGCCCCGCCGCGCTTGCCCAGCCCGATCCGAAGGCGGCGGCGGCGCATGGCGAGGATAACCCGGCGATGATCACCATGGCGTCCGCCCCGGCTGCGGGCAGCGCCAAACCCACAGCGTCCCCCGCCCCGACCGGGGCGGGTGCACCGGGCCAATAGCGCCGCGGCTCCCCGGCGTTCGCCCGTTACTTGGCGTGGGTCGAGAGACCCACGCCATTTTCTTTGCGCCATTCTCCTTGCGCCATTTTATCGGTGCGGGGGCGTTTCGGTTTGGCGGGCCGGTTTGGCGGGCCGGTTCGGCGGGGGTGACGCGGATGGGCCGCGTGGTGCGCCGGGAGGGACTCGAACCCCCAACCAAACCGTTATGAGCGGTCCGCTCTAACCATTGAGCTACCGGCGCCCAGCGCCTGTATGACGTCGGGGCGGGGCAATTGGCAATATCCTTCCGGACGGCTAGAAGGCGCGCGACATCATTCAGGAGGTTTCGCCATGGACGTTACCAAGATCCCGGCCGGCAAGGCGCCGCCGTCCGACATTCATGTGGTGATCGAGATCCCGCAGGGTTCGGCGGTGAAATACGAGGTCGACAAGGAAAGCGGGGCGGTGATGGTGGACCGCTTCCTGTTCACCCCGATGGCCTATCCGGCGGCCTACGGGTTCATCCCCAACACGCTCGCCGACGATGGCGACCCGGCGGACGCGCTGGTGCTGGTGCCGGCGGCGGTGGTGCCGGGCGCGGTGATCCGGGCGCGGCCGATCGGCGTGCTGCGGATGGAGGACGAGGCGGGGCAGGACGAGAAGATCGTCTGCGTGCCGCATGACAAGATCCACCCGCAATTCTCCGGCATCACCGAGATCGACCAGCTGCCCGCGATCACGCGCGACGCGATCGAGCATTTCTTCACCCATTACAAGGACCTGGAGAAGGGCAAGTGGGTGAAGGTGACCGGCTGGGAAGGCCGCGAATCCGCCGAGGCGGCGATCAGCCAGAGCCTCGCCCGCGCCGCGAAGTAGTTTTGTTCCCCTCCCGGCCCAAGGGGGAAGGGAGGTTTTTCGCCCGGTGAGGGGCGGAACGCTTGTTTGTTCCGTTCAGAATTCGGTTTCCGCCGCGAGGATGGCTTCGAGCCCCTCGCGGTAGGAGGGAAAACGCCAGGGACGGCGCAGCGCCGCCCTGGTGCCCTCGCTCCGCACGATGCGGTTTTCCGACCAGAAGGACAGCGCCATCGGCGACATTCCGCGCCGCGCCTCGTCGAAGGGGATCAGCGGCGGCGGGGCGATGCCGAGCAGGGATGCGGCATGGGCGATGACATCGGCGCTCGGGGCCGGCTCGTCATCGGCGAAGTTGAGGATGCGCGCGCCGCCGGCCGCCGTGGCGATGGCTGCGAGCGTGCCGCCGGCGATGTCGTCCACATGGATGCGGCTGAATTTCTGCTCAGGCCGGTCGATCCGGCGGGCGGTGCCGGCGCGCAGGTCGTCGAAGGCGGAGCGGCCGGGGCCGTAGATGCCGGCGAGGCGGATGATGTCGACGGCGCGACGCTCGTTCGCCATCGCCGCCCAGTTCTGCTCCGCCTCGACCCGCCGGAGGGTGCGCGGCGAGCCGGGGGCGGGCGGCGTGGCTTCGTCGACGGCGCCGCCCTGGCGATCGCCATAGACGCCGGTCGTGGAGAAATAGCCGATCCAGCGCAGCGCCGGGGCGGCGGCGATGGCATCGGCGCAGAGGGCGAGCAGCGGGTCGCCCGCTTCGCCGGGCGCGGCGGTGAGCAGGAGATGGGTGGCGTCCGGCAGGGCGGCGGCGGCATCGGCGAAGGGGATGAGCGCCACGCCCGCTTGCGCGGATTTGCCCGCCGGGTCGCGCGCAGTGGCGGTGACGGCGAATCCCGCTTCGCGGGCAGCGGTGGCGACGGCCCGGCCGGTATAGCCGAGGCCTGCGATCAGCAATGTCGGAGTCATCTCTTCTGCGGCAGCTTGTCGGGGAGCGAGGCGCGGTCGGCGGCGGCGCGTTCGAGGCGGTCGCCATGGCGGCGGGCGAGGAAGACCATCGCCACGCCGACGCCGATGATGATGACCGCCGCGGCTGCGCCGAGCGGGCCGGCGAAACGGTTGATCTGCTTGCCGAAAATATAGGCGACGCCGCCATAGACGCTGGCCCAGATCAGGCAGGCGAGGACCTGGAAGCCGATGAAGCGGCGCCAGTCCATCACCGTGACGCCGGCGAGCAGGGCGGCGAGGGCGCGCATCACCGCGAAGAAGCGGCCGAAGACGACGATCTTGCCGCCGTGATTCTCGAACAGCCAATGGCCGGCGCGCAGGCGGCGCTCGGTCAGGCCGATATGGCGGCCATGGCGCAGCAGCATCGGGTAGCCGGCATTGCGGCCGATCCAGTAGCCGGCGGCGCCACCGACGATCGCACCTGCCGCGGCGGCGAGGATGAGGGCCGAAATGTCGATCCGGTGGGTGGTGCCGGCATAGATCGCGGCGGAGACCAGCGCGGTTTCGCCGGGCAGCGGCAGGCCGAGGCTTTCCAGCATGATCAGCGCGGCAACGGCGACGCTGCCATAGGCGGCGATCCAGGGAGCCAATGCGTGGTTGAGGGCGGCGATCATGTTGTGTTGCGGGCCTGTATGGCGGTTCGGGTTAATCGGCTTTCATTGTAACGCAAAATCCGCGATAAGCATCGCATGGTGGAGCAGGAAACCGAAATTCAGGCGATCGAGCGGCTCGAAGCGGCGCTGGCGCGCATTGCCGCCCATGTGGCGAAGCCCGCCGAGGCGGAGCGGCGCGACGACATCAAGGACGCGCTGGATCGCATGATCGGGCAGTTGCGCGCGGCGCTCGACGAGGCCGAACGGGTGGAACAGGGTTGATATGGCGAACGTGAACATCCGCATCAACGGATTTTCCTATTCGGTGAGCTGCGAGGACGGCCAGGAGCGGCATTTGCAGGCGATGGCCGGCGAGATCGACCGCCGGGTGAGCAGCATCAAGGCGATCGGCGAGCAGACCGGCGAGGCGCGGCTGCTGGTATTGGCGGCGCTGCTGCTGGCCGACGAGCTGCACGACTTGCGGGCAACCCATGAGGCGTTGCGGGCGGCGAAGCCCACCGGCGTTTCCCCCGAGCATGTCGCAAGGCTGCGGCGCGTCGCCGCGCGTGCGGAAGAGATTGCAGCGGACCTCGCGGAGTCCTAAGTAGATGGGGCGAGGCTGCCCGGTGCGTCAGGCAAGCACATCCCCGGGGCCAGTAAGTATCTCCCAGGGAGCTGGCTCTGTCGGAACCGTGGTTCCGGTATTTCCGGCGCCCACCTGCTCACGCAGGCTCTGGGAGGATGTCAACGCCAACGGCCAGGGCGGCTTCGCACTCTTGTTCCTCTCCCCGACATCATGACCGAGACCGATCTCATCGCCCGCAAGGCGGCGGCGCGACAGGCTGCCCTCGACCGGCGCGACGGGCTTGACCCCGCGCTCGGCGCGATGCTGGCCTCCGTCGTGCTGGAGCAGTGCCCGCCGCCTGCCGGCGCGGTGGTTTCGGGGTTCTGGCCGATCGGGGCTGAAATCGACATCAGGCCGTTGCTGGCCGAGCTGGAGGCGCGGGGGCACGCGATCGGCCTGCCGGTGACGCCCAAGCGCGGCCTGCCGCTGATCTTCCGGCGCTGGCGGCGTGGCGAGGCGCTGGTGCCGGGGCGGTTCGGCACCTTGCACCCCGAGGGCGAGGAGATCGTGCCCGATTTCGTGCTGGTGCCGCTGCTGGCCTTCGACCGGCGGGGCAACCGGCTTGGCTATGGCGCGGGATATTACGATCGCACGCTCGCCGGCCTGCCCGATGCGTTCCGGCTGGGGTGCGCCTATGCATCGCAGGAGGTGGACGAGGTGCCGGTGGGGCCGCAGGATGCGCGCCTTCATGCGGTGGCGACCGAACGCGGCGTGGTGCGCGCGGGCTGACGCCGCCTTTCAGGGTGGTCAATGGATATCATTCGGATTCCGCGATCGAAGATCGGCGATATCGGGCGGCTGGCCTTTGCCGACCCGGAGGTGGACAATCTGGCGTTCGGCGAGTCCGACCGGCTGCCGCCGGACGCGGCGCGGACGGCGCTGATCCGCGCCGTCGAGGCCGGGGACACGCATTACGTGGACAGCCGGGGGCGGCTGTCGCTCCGCCTCGCGCTGGCGGAATATCTGAGCCGGGTGCATGCGAAACCGGTGGCGGAGACGCGGATCGCGGTGACCGCCTCGGGCATGGCGGCTATCGGCGTCGCGTTCACCGCGATCTTGCGGCAGGGCGACAAGGTGGTGATCCACGAGCCGGAATGGCCGAACCTCGCCGGGGCGGCGCTGGCGCGGCGGGCCGAGGTGATGCGGCTGCCGCTGGATGAGGATGGGATGGGCGGTTTCCGCCTCGATCTCGACCGGCTGGACGCAGCGCTCGACGGCGCGCGGGTGTTTTGCCTCAATTCGCCGAACAATCCGACCGGGTGGATGGCGAGCGATGCGGAGATCGTCGCGATCCTGGAGATCTGCCGGCGGCGGGGCGTGTGGCTGCTGTCCGACGAGGTGTATTCGCGGCTGAGTTTCGACGGGCGGGCGGCGGCGCCCTCGGCGCTGGACCATGCGGGGCCGGAGGATCGGGTGATCGTCGCCAATTCGGTGTCGAAGACCTGGGCGATGACGGGATTCCGCGTCGGCTGGCTGGTGCTGCCGGAGGGCGAGCGGGACGCGGTGGGCGAGCTGATCGAGGCGACCCATTCCGGCGTGGCGCCCTTCGCGCAGGAGGCGGCGCTGGCGGCGCTGGACTGCGAGGACTATGTCGCCGGGTTCCGGGCATTCTGCGCCGAGGGGCGGGCGATCGTCGGCGCCGGGCTCGCCGGGCTCAACCGCGTGCGCTACAGCGCGCCGCCGGCCGGGCTTTATGCCTTCGCCCGGATCGAGGGGGTGTGCGCACAAGGTGGCGGTGGCGCCGGGGATCGCGTTCGGCGCGGCGGGCGAGGGGCATTTGCGGATCTGCTTCGCGCAGAGCCCGGAAAAGCTGGAGCGGGCGATGGCGAAATTGCGCGCTGGGTTGACTTCGTTAACCTGATATTAACTCGTTCACGCTATGTTCGAAATATGGTTCTGGTCATGAGATGGATACGCCTGATCGCGGCAACCTGGGTGCTAGCCGGCGGTGTCGCGGCGGCGCGGGGGGTTTCGCCGCTGCCCGATGCGGCGCTGACGCCGGGGGCGATCAACCCCGCGGTGCGCGAGGCGACGATCGATGCGACGATCTGCCGGCGCGGCTGGACGCGGACGGTGCGACCGCCAGTGTCCTATACCGAGCCGCTGAAGAAGGCGCAGATCCGGCGCTATGGCTATGCCGATTCGCGGCCCTGGAAATACGAGGAGGATCACCTGATCCCGCTCGCGCTCGGCGGGTCGCCGAGCAGCCCGGCGAATCTCTGGCCGCAGCCGCATCTCGGGCGAGGGCAGTGGGGCTCCTTTGCGAAGGACCGGCTGGAGGCCCGGATGGCCCGGCTGGTCTGCGCGCATCGGCTGGGGCTGGATGAAGCGCGGCGGATGATCGCGCGGGACTGGATTTCGGCGTATCGGCGCTTCATCGGCAACCGGCCGAACAATGCGCGGCTGCACGGGCGCGGCGCTGGGTATCACGGCGGATACCGGCCGTATGACCACTGGCATCACTGGCATCACTGGCATCGGCGCGACTGGTGAGGCGCGACTGGTAAGGCGGGGCGGCGCGAGCCGTCACGCTACGGCAGGTCGCCTTTTAGAGCATCATCCGATCAGATGGAATCATCTGATCGGATAAAGATGCTCGACTTATCAATATGCTAGAGCACTACATCCGATCCAATCGGATCGGAACGGCTGAAATTCAGCAATGCGCGGATCGTCGGGTTTCCGGATGATCCGGGACGGCGCGAGACTTCAGGCGGGGCGGTCGGCGTCGGCGCCGGTCAGCGCGCGGGCGAATTCGGTGGCGTCGAACGGGCGGAGATCGGCCGCCTGTTCGCCGACGCCGACGGCATGGATCGGCAGGGCGGCGGTTTCGGCTAGGGCGACGACGACGCCGGCGCGGGCCGAGCCGTCGAGCTTGGTGACGATCAGCCCGGTGAGGTCGACCATTTCCTTGAACGTGGCGACCTGGGCGATGGCGTTCTGGCCGGTCGTGGCGTCGAGCGTCAGCAGCACGGCGTGGGGGGCGGTTTCGTCCTGCTTGCGGATGACGCGGATGATCTTGCGCAGCTCCTCCATCAGTGCGGCCTTGTTGTGCAGGCGGCCGGCAGTGTCGATCAGCACGATGTCGTGCCCGTCGCGCCGGGCGCGGGCGATCGCGTCGAAGGCGAGGCCGGCGGGGTCGGCGTTGGCGGGGCCGGTCATTACCGGCGCGCCGGTGCGCTCGCCCCAGACCTGGAGCTGTTCGACCGCGGCGGCGCGGAACGTGTCGCCGGCGACGAGCAGGGGCCTGGCGCCGGCCTCGCCATAGGATTGGGCGAGCTTGCCGATCGTGGTGGTCTTGCCAGTGCCGTTGACGCCGACCATCAGGATGACGAACGGGTTTTTGCTCCGGTCGATATCGAGCGGCTGCGCGACAGGGGCGAGGATTTTCGCAACCTCCTCGGCCAGCGACGCGCGGATTTCGGGCGCGGAGACGTCCTGGCCGAAACGGGTGCGGCGGAAGGCGCGGATGACGCGGGCGGCGGCGGCGGGGCCGAGATCGGCGGTGATGAGGAGGTCTTCGAGCTCTTCCAGCGCCGCATCGTCGAGCTTGCGCTTGGTGAAGGTGTCGGTGATGCCGGCGGCGAGCTTCTGGGTGCTGCGGGTGAGGCCGGATTTGAGCCGCGCGAGAAAGCCGAGCGCCATCATTCTGCTCCTGCGGTCACGCCGGTGGCATCCGCGCCGGTGATCCTCGCGGTGATGAGCGCGCCCGGGGTGACGGGTGCGGAAAACCGGATCGGCGCGAAGGTTTCGGTGTGGCCGGTGGTTTCGGTTTCGGCCAGCGCGGTGACGGTGGTGCCGGTCATCGCCCGGAAGCGGGCCTCGGCGCGGCGGGCGCCGGCTTCGCGCAGGCGGGCGGCGCGGGCGCGGCGCTCGACCATCGGCAGGGCTGGGATGCGCGCGGCGGGCGTGCCCTTGCGGGCGGAGAAGGGAAAGACGTGGAGATAGTCGAGCCCGGCATCGTCGACCAGCGCGAGGGTTTCGGCGAAATGCGCCTCGGTTTCGGTGGGGAAGCCGGCGATGAGGTCGGCGCCGAGGGCGATTTCGGGGCGGAGCGCGCGGGCGCGGGCGGCGGCCTCGATGACGTGATGGCGGAGATGGCGGCGCTTCATGCGCTTGAGAATGAGGTCCGATCCGGCCTGCACCGAGAGATGCAGATGCGGCATCAGCCGGGGCTCGGTTTCGATCAGGCGCCAGAGATCGTCGTCGATCTCGGCGGGGTCGATCGAGGAGAGGCGCAGGCGCGGCAGGTCCGGCACGGCGGCGAGCAGGCGGCGGCAGAGCTGGCCGAGTTTCGGCGCGCCGGGCAGGTCGGCGCCGTAGGAGGTGAGGTCGACGCCGGTGAGCACGACCTCGTTGTAGCCATTCGCGACGAGGGTGCGGACCTGCTCGACCACGGCGCCGAGCGGGATTGAGCGCGAGGGGCCGCGGCCATAGGGGATGATGCAGAAGGTGCAGCGGTGATCGCAGCCCTGCTGCACCTCGATGAAGGCGCGGGCGCGGGTGCCGAAGCCCTCGATCAGGTGGGCGGCGGTCTGGCGGAGCTGCATGATGTCGGCGACCAGGACCGGCGCTTCCGATTGCCAGGCCTCGGGCGTGAGCTTCTCGGCATTGCCGAGCACGCGGGCGACGCCTTCGATTTTCGACCAGGCTTCGGGGTCGATCTGGGCGGCGCAGCCGGTGACGATGATTTTCGCGCCGGGGTCGGCGCGGTGGGCGCGGCGGATGGCCTGGCGGGCCTGGCGCTCGGCCTCGGCGGTGACGGCGCAGGTGTTGACGATGACGGCGCGGCCGAGCCCGGCGGCCTCGGCGTGGCCGCGCATCACCTCGCTCTCGAAGGCGTTGAGGCGGCAGCCGAAGGTGAGGATGTCGAGGCTCATGGCGCGAGCGTGGCGGCGTCCAGCTCGCCCTCGAAGACCAGGGCGACGGGGCCTTCCATCAGCACGTGGCCGTCGTCGCGCCAGGTGAGGGTGAGGGTGCCGCCGTCCATCTCGATCTCGGCGCGGCGGGCGGCGAGGCCGCGGCGATGGGCATTGACCAGGGCGGCGCAGGCGCCGGAGCCGCAAGCGAGGGTGAGGCCGGCGCCGCGCTCCCAGACGCGCAGGCGGATGCGGTCCGGCGCGTCGATCCGGGCGAAGCCGATATTGGCGCGCGCGGGGAAGAGGCGGGCGCGTTCGAGCTTCGGGCCGATCGTCTCGATCTGCAGGTGGGTCAGGTCGTCGACGAAGAAGGTGGCGTGGGGGTTGCCCATCGAGCAGGCGGCGGGGTTCTGCACCGGGCCGAGGGCGAGGCGGAGCGAGAGCGTATCCGCCGGTTCGGCCAGGGGAATGTCTTCCCAGCCGAATTTCGGCACGCCCATGTCGACCTCGACCAAGGTGGGGCCCTTGATGTCGGCGGGCAGCAGGCCGGCATTGGTGCGGATGGTGAGGTGGCGGGCGCCGGTTTCGGCGGCGAGCAGCGCGGCGACGCAGCGTGTGGCGTTGCCGCAGGCGCCGGATTCCGAGCCGTCCGCGTTGAGGATGCGCATGAAGGCAGCGGCGCTGTCGTCCGGCTCGATCAGGATGATCTGGTCGCAGCCGACGCCGCGGTGACGGTCGGCGATGCGGGCGGCGGCGGCGGGGGCGAGGTCAAGCGGATGCGCGCGGGCATCGAGAACGACGAAATCGTTCCCGGCGCCGTGCATTTTCAGAAAGGGTCGGGTCGCTGCCATGCAGTTCGTATATGGCGTTGCGGCGCGGCGCGGAAGGGGGCGCTATTCGAGGGGGAGCGTTGCGGTGATCGCGGCGAGGTCAGGCGCGGCGCGGCGGGCGCGCAGGTAGAGAGCCGTGCCGATCAGCGCCATCACCCCGCCCTGGAACAGCGGCTGGACGTAGAAGGGCGCGTGGGGCAGCACCAGCACCGAGCGGATCAGCGCGATGGTGACGACGATCGATAGCAGGGCGACGGGCACGACCATGACGCCGCGGCGGAAGGGTTCCGACCAGCCATGGCTGGCATGGCGCGGGTTGTAGCGCAGGTTGAGCGCGGCGCAGGCGACGGCGAGCCAGACCAGCAGGATGGTGACCGAGCGGGCGACGATGCCGAAGGCCCAGCCGATATAGGTCGCCTGCACGAGGAAGAGCGAGGCGAGCACGACGGTGAGGGTGAGGGCGGCGACCGGGGCGCGGCGGCGCGAGGTTTCGGCGAAGCGGGCGGGGATCAGCCCGTCCTCGGCCCAGGCGAAGACCATGCGCGAGGTGACGACCATCTGCGGCGCGAGCGTCTTGCCGACGATGAGCGCGATCACGAGGTCGAGCGCGGCGGCCAGCGGGCGCGGTGCGGCGAGGCCGATGATGCCGGGGGCGGTGACGAGGGAGGCGTGCTTGTGGCGGATGAGGTCGAGCGCCGCCCACCAGGGCACGGCGTGCAGCAGGGCTGCGGCGACCAGCGAGAACAGCACGACCGAGGTGAGCCAGGCGATGACGATGCCGCGCGGCATCACGGTTTCGGCGCGTTCGGTCTCGCCCGACAGGGCGGGCGCGCCGGACAGCCCGCCGTAGGCGAAGATGAACAGGGTGCAGACGGCGAGGAAGGCGTGCGGGTCGAACGGCGGGGCGGCGGCCGGGCGGGTGAAGGCGATGCCGGTGCGCGCCGCGGCGGTGTGCAGCAGGGCGGCGGGGTCGGCGGCGAAGCCGATGACGCCGACGGTGAGGGCGGTGGCCACGACGAGGGCGAGCAGGATGACGACCAGGCGGCCGTAATCGCGGATGCCGGCGACATGGATGCCGTAGATGATCCAGAGCGCGGCGAGGCCGAGGGCGAGATGGCCGGGTTTCGAGAGCAGCGTGTGGCCGGCGGCGAAGCCGGCATTGAGCATCGCGTTGCCGAGGAAATTGCCGAAGGCGAAGGCGATGAAGCCCATCGCCGCGGTGATGCTGGCCCACCAGACGAAATGCAGGATGAAGCCGAGCGGCAGGTTGAGGGCGCGCACCGTCCAGACATAGGACGAGCCGGCGCGCGGCATCGCGCTGGAGAACCGGGCATAGAGAAAGACCTTCAGGAAGATCACGAGGCCGGTCGCGAACATCGCCAGTGGCACCAGCGCGCCGATGTCGGGGTAGACGCCGAGGCTCTGGGGGACCACGAAGTTGATTCCCGCGCCGTATTCCTGGGTGACGGCGGAGGCGACGACGGCGGCGAGGCCGAGGGTTTTCGCGAGGCGGAAGCCGGAGGACGCGCTCATGCCCGGCGGGCCCGGACGGGTGCTGCGGGCTTGGGGGTGAAGACGCACCATTGCGCGCCGGGGCAGCGCCAGCATTCGGGCTGGCGGGCCTTGCAGACATAGCGCCCGTGCAGGATCAGCCAGTGATGGGCGCGGCGCAGCAGGTCGGGCGGGATGCGCTTGATCAGGCCATCCTCGACCTCGCGCACCGTCTTGCCGGGGGCGAGGCCGGTGCGGTTGCCGAGGCGGAAGATGTGGGTGTCCACCGCCATGGTGGGTTGGCCGAAGATTTCGTTCAACACCACATTCGCGGTCTTGCGGCCGACGCCGGGCAGGGCTTCGAGCGCCTCGCGCTCAGCGGGGACGGCGCCGCCGTGCCGCTCGACGAGGAGCTGGGCGAGGGCGGCGACGTTCTTCGCCTTGGACTGCCAGAGGCCGATCGAGCGGATATGCGGACCGATGCCCTCGGCGCCGAGGGCGGCCATCGCCGCCGGGGTGGGGGCGGCGGCGAACAGGAAGGGGGTCGCCTTGTTCACCGCGGCGTCTGTCGTCTGCGCCGAGAGGACGACGGCGACGAGGAGGGTGAAGGGGTCGGCATATTGCAGTTCGGTACGCGGATCGGGGTTGCCGGCGGCGATGGCGTCGAGGAAAGGGCGGATATCCGCCTGCTTCATCTTGCGCGCGGTGCGGCGGGCGGTGCTGCGCTGCTTGGGGTGTGCGGCTTCTTCGGACGGCATCGGCGATTAGTGCGGTTCGGACGGGAATTTGGCAAGCTCGGGCGCTTGCGGAACCTGGATTCGATGCGAAGATAGGGTGATGTCCGATATCGCGAGCACGGCCGTGGCGCCGCCAGGGCGGCTGATCTTCCAGGCGATGCTGACGCCGCACCGGAGCATGAGCCGGCGGGGCATGTTTGTCGTGTTCGGACTGATGGCGGTCGGCTCGCTGCTGGTGACCAGCCTGATGTGGCGGCTCGGCGCGGTCATGGTGATCGGGTTCAACGGCGCGGATCTGCTGCTGGCGGTCACGCTTTATGCGATGAACATGCGGGCGGCGAAGGCATCGGAGGCGATCGTGCTGACCGACGAGGCGCTGACCATCACCAGGACCACGCCTGGCGGCCGGCGGAGCGAGGTGCGGCTGGCGCCGGGATGGCTGCGCGTCGAGATCGAGGAGCAGCCGGGAAGCAATCCGCTCGTCTGGGTCGCGAACCGCGAGGCGCGCCACATCGTCGGGCTTGCGCTCGGGGATGCGGCGCGGCGGGATCTGGCCGGCGCGCTGCGCGAGGCGATCCAGCGGATGCGCTCGCCGCGGTTCGACAACCCGCAGACACGGGGCTGAGTTCCGCCGGGGGGCGTTGCCGCCGGCGCCGGCGGCGTGTTCATTGCGGCTCTCTCTTCGCGGAATTCCGGCATGAAACTCCCCTTACTCGCGCTCATCGTCGCGAGCTTCGCCATTGGCACGAGCGAATTCGTCATCGTCGGGCTGGTGCCAGAGCTCGCGCGTGATTTCTCGGTCTCGATCCCGCGCGCGGGGTTCCTGGTCAGCGCCTATGCGCTGGGTGTCACCTTCGGCTCGCCGTTCCTCGCGGTGCTGGTCGGGCGGTGGCCGCGGCGGGCGGCGCTGCTCGGGCTGATGGGCGTGTTCGTGCTGGGCAACGCGCTTTGCGCGCTGGCGCCTGGCTATGACACGATGGTGGCGGCGCGGGTGGTCACCTCGTTGTCGCACGGGGCGTTCTTCGGGATCGGCTCGGTCGTCGCGGCGGAGCTGGCACCGCGGGAGAAGCGGGCCCGGGCGGTGGCGCTGGTGTTTCTCGGCCTCACGCTCGCCAATGTGCTTGGCGTGCCGGCGGGCACGATTCTCGGCCAGGCGGCGGGGTGGCGGGCGACCTTCTGGGTCGTGGCGGTGATCGGCCTTGTGGCGATGGCGGCGATCGCGCTGCTGCTGCCGCGCGACCTGCGCGCCGGATCGGCCAGGCTGCTGAACGAGGTGCGGATTCTCGGACGCTCGCAGGTGCTGCTCGCCATGCTGATGGCGGTGCTGAGCTCGGCGAGCCTGTTCAGCGTGTTCACCTATATCGCGCCGATGCTCGAACGGGTGGGCGGGCTGTCGCCGCATTGGGTGAGCGTGGCGCTGCTGGTGTTCGGCGCCGGGCTGACGGCGGGCGGGCTGCTCGGGGGGCGGCTTGCGGACCGGCAGGCGGCGCGGACGATCATCGCGACGCTGTCGACGATCGCGGTGCTGCTGGTGGCGCTGCGGGCGGTGCTGCCGTTCGGCCTCGTGGCCGTGGTGGTGATGGCGGGCTGGGGGATGGCGGTGTTCACCCTGGTCTCGCCGTTGCAGACGCGGGTGATCGATCATGCGCGGGATGCGCCGAATCTTGCTTCGACCATCAACCAGGGGGCGTTCAATCTGGGCAATGCCGGCGGGGCGTGGCTGGGCGGCGCGGCGCTGGGGGCGGGGATCGGGTATCGCGGCCTGCCGCTGCTGGGTGCTGCGCTCGCGCTGATGGGGCTGGCGGTGGCGGCCTGGGCGTTCGGGCTGGAGCGGCGGCGGGGCTGAATGGCGGGACGAGGGCACTGCATCCGGTCCGAGAGGATCGGAAAGTGCCATAGAAAAAGTGCCATAGAAAAAGCCGTGGGGTTGCCCCCACGGCTTTCCTTGTTCCGGGCCGGAGCCTGGAGCGGTGGATCAGAAATCCATGCCGCCCATGCCGCCCATGCCGCCCATTCCGCCATCGCCACCGGCGGGGGCCTTCTTTTCCGGACGCTCGGCGACCATCGCTTCGGTCGTGATGAGCAGACCGGCGACCGAGGCGGCGTCCTGCAGCGCGGTGCGGACGACCTTGGTCGGGTCGATGATGCCGGCCTTCACCATGTCCTTGAACTCGCCGGACTGGGCATCGAAGCCGAAGCTGTACTCGTCGTTGTCGAGCACCTTGCCGGAGATCACGGCGCCGTCTTCACCGGCGTTCTCGGCAATCTGGCGCATCGGCGCGAGCAACGCCTTGCGGATGATGTCGATGCCGAAGCGCTGGTCGTCGTTATCGGCCTTGAGCTTGTTGATCGCGAGCGAGGCGCGGGCGAGGGCCACGCCGCCACCCGGGACGATGCCTTCCTCGACGGCGGCGCGGGTCGCGTGCAGCGCGTCGTCCACACGGTCCTTGCGCTCCTTCACCTCGGTCTCCGAGGCGCCGCCGACGCGGATGACGGCAACGCCGCCAGCCAGCTTCGCCAGACGCTCCTGCAGCTTCTCGCGGTCGTAGTCCGAGGTGGTCTCCTCGATCTGCGCGCGGATCTGGTTGCAGCGGCCGGTGATGTCGGACTTCTTGCCGGCACCTTCGACGATCGTGGTGTTTTCCTTCTCGATCAGCACCTTCTTCGCGCGGCCGAGCATGTTCAGCGTCACGGTCTCGAGCTTGATGCCGAGATCTTCGCTGATGACCTGGCCACCGGTGAGGATCGCGAGGTCTTCCAGCATGGCCTTGCGGCGGTCACCGAAGCCGGGCGCCTTGACGGCGGCGATCTTGAGGCCGCCACGCAGCTTGTTGACGACCAGGGTGGCCAGCGCCTCGCCCTCGACGTCCTCGGCGATGATCAGCAGCGGCTTGCCGGACTGGACGATGCTCTCGAGCAGCGGCAGCATCGGCTGCAGGCCGGAGAGCTTCTTCTCGTGGATCAGGATGTACGGGCTGTCGAGATCCGCGACCATCTTTTCCGGGTTGGTGATGAAGTAGGGCGAGACGTAGCCACGGTCGAACTGCATGCCTTCGACGACGTCGAGTTCGGTCTGGATGCCCTTGGCTTCCTCGACCGTGATGACGCCCTCGTTGCCGACCTTCTGCATCGCCTCGGAGATCATCTTGCCGATCTCGGCTTCGCCGTTGGCGGAGATGGTGCCGACCTGGGCGGTTTCGCTCGGGGTCGTGATCTTCTTCGTGCGCTTCTTGAGCTCTTCGACGATGGCGCTGACCGCCTTGTCGATGCCGCGCTTCAGATCCATCGGGTTCATGCCGGCGGCAACCGCCTTCGCACCCTCGCGGACGATCGCCTGGGCGAGGACGGTCGCGGTGGTGGTGCCGTCACCGGCGAGGTCGTTGGTCTTCGAGGCCACTTCGCGCACCATCTGCGCGCCCATGTTCTCGAACTTGTCGGCGAGTTCGATTTCCTTCGCGACCGTCACACCGTCCTTGGTGATGCGGGGCGAACCGAAGCTCTTCTCGATGACGACGTTGCGGCCCTTGGGGCCGAGGGTGACCTTCACCGCGTTGGCGAGGAGGTCGACACCGCGAATGAGGCGCTCGCGGGCGTCGGCCCCGAAACGGACGTCTTTAGCAGCCATGAGTAATTTCCTTTATACGATATCGGAGGGGAAACCGGGGGTGATCAGGCGGCCTTCTTCTTGGAAGCCGTACCCTCGATGATGCCCATGATGTCGGATTCCTTCATGATCAGCAGCTCTTCACCGTCGATCTTGACCTCGGTGCCCGACCACTTGCCGAACAGGATGCGGTCGCCGGCCTTGACGTCGAGCGCGACGATGGCGCCGGTCTCGTTACGGGCGCCCGGGCCGACGGCGATGACTTCGCCTTCCATCGGCTTTTCCTTGGCGGTGTCGGGGATGATGATGCCGCCGGCGGTCTTTTCCTCGGCATTCAGCCGGCGAACGACCACCCGGTCGTGCAGGGGACGGAATTTCATGTGGCTCGCTCCTGACTTCAGAAGTCTGTTGCAACAGTATCGGGCTCAGCAGCGCCGGCCCTTTCGATAGGCACCGGATGCTTGCTAGCACTCTCTCCGGGAGAGTGCCAAAGGGATAGGGTTACGGGCGGAGGATGTCAAGCCCGGCAGCACTTGCCCATGATGAGTGCTAAAGTATTGATAAGAAATATTTTTCTTGCCAAACCCCGGGGCTGTCATGGCATCGTCATGGTCTGGAGGAGCGGACTGCCACGGCCCGCCAATGACAGCGCGACGGAGACAGACCATGATGATGAGCCGACAGCTCGAGGGATACCGGCTGACAACCGCGGAGATTCTCTACCACCTGCCCGACCATCCGGGCGTTCTGCAGAGTTACGTTTGGCAGGACCTCGATATCGCGCCGCGCTATCCGGTGCTGCACCAGTTCCTCGATTTCTGGAGCCGGCAGATCGAGGGCAGGCTGCATTCGGTGCGGGTGGGCACCGCCGCGCTGATCACGCCCGGGGAGATGCGCAGCCCGCATATGTTCCAGCTTCACTGAGGGGCAGGTGCGCGCCGCGCGGCGGACTGCGGCGAGCGTGGCGCCGAGGTAACACAATTACCGGAATTGCAGCCCTGCGGTGCGGTTAAGGATACGTTCAGTCATCCATGCGATAACATGCGTGGCGCAAGGGTGACTGTGATGGCGGGCGTGACGCGACAATTTCTCCTCGTTCTGGGTGTGGCGCTGGGCGTTGCGTCGTCGGTCGTCGCTGCCCGCGCCGACGGGGTGAACCCGGCGATCGTGGCGAGCGAGACCAGGATCTCGCTCGGGGTGACGGCGAGCGGATATACCTATCGCGAGAGTGGCGGGATCGATCGGGAAAGCGGCGTGCTGCCCGGGTTCAGCGCCGGAGTCTCGCGGCTCGGGCCGGCGTTCGGGCTGCCCGATATCTATACCGGCGTCGTGTATGATTTCTCGGGCGGGGCGCTCGGATATCAGGGATATCTCCAGGGTGGCGCCGGCGTGCCGCGACCCTATGACCAGTCGGACAGCGCGCGGTTCAATCATGTCGAGGTGCAGCTTGGCACCGCGGTGCCGCTGGGCCGGGCGACGAGCGTGATCCCCTTCGTCGCGCTCGGGTATCAGAGCTGGTCGCGCAATATTGGCGGCAGCGGCGGGTATGGCAGTTTCTATCACGCGGTGCTGGCGGGGGTTGGCGCGAAACTCGACTACGCGGCCTCGGGGCGGCTCGTGCTCTCGGCGGCGGCCGAGGGCCTGGCCGTGCTGGGCGGCGGGGTTTCAACCCCGGCGCTCGGCCTTTCGGGCGGGTTCGGCGCCAGCGGCGAGGAGGAAGTGAGGCTGGGCGCGGACTGGCGGCTCGACGATGTCTGGCACGCCTTCGCCGGGCTGGAGATGCGGCATTTCAACTATGCCGGGACGAAACCCGCCAACGGGGTCTACGAGCCGACGAGTGGAACCTTTGCCGCCCGCGGCGAAATGGGTGTGACGTTCGGCTTCCGGTGAGCCGGCGCCAGCGCCGCGAATGTACTGGCCACAAAAAATTCTAACATAGAGTTTTTCTTCTTTCCCACCCGCCCCGCTTTGGGCTATCCCTGCCGTCATGATGCGGTTCTGTGCGCGGCGCGGTGGATGAGGCGCTGTGGCGGGACAGATGCAGGACCGGAACCGGCTTCGGAGTTCCGGCAATTCTGCATGACGATGCTGGCGCCGCGCGGGCAGCGGCCGGAGCGGCATCACCTTGCGCTGATCGACGTGCTGGAGCGCGTCACCAGCGGCGAGGTGGACCGGCTGATGGTGCAGATGCCGCCGGGGGCCGCGAAATCGACCTACGCTTCGGTATTGTTTCCAGCATTCTGGTTCACCCGCCATGCGGAGAGCGAGGTGATCGCGGCGTGCCACACGGCGTCGCTCGCCGGGCATTTCGGCCGCCGCCTGCGCATGCTGATCAGCGAGCAGGGCGACGGGTTCGACCTGCGTCTCGATCCGGCCAATCGGGCGGCGGGGCGGTTTTCGCTGCAAGGTGGCGCACAATATTTCGCAGCCGGGGTGCGCGGGCCGATCACCGGGCGGCGGGCGGATCTGATCCTGATCGACGATCCGGTGAAATCCTGGGCCGAGGCGGACAGCCGGGCGGCGCGGGATGCGCTGTATGACTGGTATCGCGCCGAATTGCTCTCGCGGCTGAAGCCGGGCGGGCGGGTCGTGCTGGTGATGACCCGCTGGCATGAGGACGATCTCGCCGGGCGGCTGATGGCCCGGGATGGCGGCTGGACGGTGCTGCGGCTGCCCGCGCTGGCGGAGGCCGACGATCCGCTCGGACGGATGCCGGGCGAGGCGCTCTGGCCTGACTGGGAGGATGAGCACGAGATCGCGCGCCGGCGGGCGACGGTGGGCGAGCGCGTGTTCGCGGCACTCTACCAGCAGCGGCCGATGCGCGATGGCGGGACGCTGTTCGAGCTTGAGCGGATCGGCTTCGCCGATGCGGCGCCGTCGGTCCTGCGCGCCGTGCGCGCCTGGGACCTGGCGGCCACGGCGGCATCTGCCGGCGGCAACCCGGACTGGACCGTGGGGCTGAAGCTCGGACTGGTCGCCGATGGCACGCATGTCGTGCTCGATGTGGTGCGGGTGCGGGCGGGGCCGGCCGCGGTCGAGACCTTGCTGCGGGCGACCGCCGAGGCGGACGGGCCGGGCACAACGATCGCGCTGCCGCAGGACCCGGGGCAGGCTGGTGTGGCGCAGGTGGCGCATCTGCGGCGGGTGCTGGACGGGTTCACGGTGATTGCCAGCCCGGAATCCGGATCGAAACAGACGCGGGCCTTGCCGGCGGCGGCGCGGATCGGCGCCGGCAAGACGCGGGTGCTGCGCGCCGACTGGACCGATGCCTTCGTGGCCGAGCTGCGGATTTTTCCCAGCGGCGAGAAGGACGACCAGGTGGATGCGCTGGCGCGGGCCGAGGCGACGCTCGGGCAGGCGCCGGCGGCGGCGCGGATGACGAAGATTTCTGTGATGGGGCGCTGAATTCATGTTCGAGACGATCTGCCAGACGATTCCGGCCGATCCGCACCTCGCGCCGCGGGCGCGGCGGCTGGAGATCTATCACCGGGTGCTGGAGGGGACGATCTATGACGCGCTGCCCTATGCGTTCCAGGAGGAGCGCAACGGGGCGGGCGAGTATGTGCCGCTGCGGGCACGCCGGCCCTCGGTGCGGTACGGGCTGTGCCGGATCGTGGTGGAGGATTCGGTTTCGCTGCTGTTCAGTGCGGGGCATTTTCCCGCCGTCGAATGCGCGGAGCCTGCGATCGAGGCGCTGCTGGCCGACCTTCTGGGCGAGTGCCGGCTGAACGAGGTGATGATCGACGCGGCGCTGCGCGGTTCGGTGGGCTCGGTGGCGATTTTGCTCCGGGTGCTGAAGGGGCGGTTCTTCTGTTCGGTGATGGCGACGCAGTATCTCACGCCGCGATGGCGGGAGGATGCGCCGGACACGCTGGAACAGGTGACCGAGCTCTACAAGGTGCGGGGCGCGGAGCTGATCGGCCAGGGCTATGAGGGGATCGATCCGGCCCAGACCTACTGGTTCCAGCGGCGCTGGGATTCGGAGGCGGAGACCTGGTTCGAGCCGGTGCCGGTGGGTGCCGGACTGCCGGCCGCGCCGGATCGGGCGCGGAGCGTGCGGCATGGACTAGGCTTCGTGCCGATCGTTTGGATCCGCAACCTGCCGGGCGGCGAGGGGGTGGATGGCGCCTGCACCTTCAGCGCGGCGATCGAGACGTCCATCGAGATCGACTACCAGCTGTCGCAGGTGGGGCGCGGGCTGAAATATGCCTCCGATCCGACGCTGCTGATCAAGGAGCCGGCGACGACCGACCGCGAGATGGTCAAGGGCGCGGGGAATGCGCTGATCGTATCGGAAAAGGGCGATGCCAAGCTGCTGGAGATCGGCGGCACGGCCTCGGCCGCGGTGATCGACTACGTGCGCACGCTGCGCGAGTTCGCGCTGGAGAGCGTGCATGGCAACCGCGCCAGTGCCGACCGGCTGACGGCGCCGCAATCGGGCCGGGCGCTGGAGCTGATGAACCAGGGGCTGATCTGGCTCGCCGACAATCTGCGGATTGCCTATGGCGAGGGCGGCTTGCTGCCGCTGCTGCGGATGGCGTTGCGGGCGGCGGTGCGGTTCGACGTGAAGGTGATGGGCCGGACGGTGCCGCGGGTCGACCCCGACCTGCGGCTGAGCCTGCGCTGGCCGCGCTGGTATGCCGCCTCGGCCGATGACCGGCTGAAGGAGGCGCAGGCGATCGCGACGCTGGTCAATGTCGGCCAGATGTCGCGCGAGACGGCGGTGAAGAGTCTCGCCGCCAGTCATGTGATCGGGGATGCGGCGGCGGAACTCGCGCGCATCGCCGATGAGGGGGACCAACAGGAACGGAACGAGGCATGAGCGACGAATTCGCGGAGCACGAGGGGCTGCCGGACGAGCCGCCGGCGGCGCCGGAGGACTGGCAGGCTAGGGCGATGATGGCCGAGCAGGCGATGGAGGCGCTGCGGCGCGAACACGCCGAGCGGCTCAGGCGGGCGGAACTCAGGATCGAGGCGGTGAAGGCGGGCATGATCGATCTTGACGGGTTGCGACTGATCGATCCGGCGGCAATGGCGCCGGCCGAGGAGGGTGTGGCGCCGGATGCCGCTGCACTGATGGTGCAGCTGAGGCGGGACAAGCCCTGGCTGTTTGGCGCGTCGTCATCGTCATCGACGGCATCGGTGCCGCGGGCGGACCCGCCGCGGGCGCGCCACGCGACCGAGCTGAGCGAAGCCGAATGGCGCACGGCACGCGCCGAATTGCTGCGCCGCGCCGGCGGCTAGAGCATCATCCGATCGGAACGTGCTCTGTAGCATCATCCGATCGGATGGAGTGATCTGATCGGCGCGTGCTCCAAGCCGGCCGCACTCAAGAACTAACTCGTTGTCAGAAAACCGTGCTCCGCGCGCCGGAGTGCGGCGAATTGCGTTATCTAGAAGGAACACGACATGGGTATTTCCAATTTTCCCGCCTCGTTGCAGCCGATCATCCAGCAGGGCTTCCTCGAGCGCGAATTCGAGCAGGCACTGCGCTCGCGGCTGGGCTACCGGATGGTGGCCGATCGCGAGAGCTTCGCCGTCGGCATCGGCGAGACGCTGACCAAGACCCGCGCCGGGCTGAAGCCCTCGGTCACCACGCCGCTGGCCGCCGCGACGAATACCAATCTCGACAACGGGCTGACGCCGCAGGGCTGGGGTGTCGAGCAATATACCGTGACGCTGAATTTCTATGCGGCGACGCAGGATCTGAACATGGTGACCAGCCGGGTCGGCATCGCCTCGCAATTCCTGCAGAATGCCGCGACGAATGGCGAGCAGGCGGCCCGCAGCCTTGACGAGCTGGCGCGTAACGCGCTGTTCGCGCCCTATTTCGGCGGCAATACGCGGGTGAGCATCACGCTGGCGAGTGCCGCGCCGAGCATCGAGGTGGATGATATCCGTGGCTTCACCACGGTGTATGTCAACGGCGTGCAGACGGCGGTTTCGGGCAGTTATCCGCTGATGGTGACGGTCGGGGCGAATACGTATCTGCTCATCGGCGTGACGCCGGATGTCAACAACGCATCGTCGGCACCGGGCGGCATTTCGGGAACCCTGACGTTTTCCAACGATATCAGCGTGAGCGACGGCACCGCCGGCAATGCGGTGCGCGCGGCGACGGCGAGTGCGATCGTCAGGCCGCAGGGGGCGGCGACGTCCAGCGCGCTGCAGGCGACCAACACGCTGACCATGTCCGCCCTGCTCGATGCAGTGGCGACGCTGCGGCAGAACGCGGTGCCGGAAATCGATGGTGTGTATAATTGCTATCTCGATCCGGTTTCGGCGCGGCAGCTCTTCGCCGACCCGGATTTCCGGCAGCTGTTCCAGGGGGCGACATCGAGCAATGCGGTGTTCCGCCAGGGCATGGTCAACGATTTCCTCGGGTTGCGGTTCATCACCACGACCGAGGCCTATGTGCAGTCGCACCCCACGCTGGCGGGGCTGTATATCCGCCGGCCGATCGTCTGCGGCAAGGGCGCGCTGATCGAGGCGGATTTTGCCGGCATCGGCGCGGAGGATGTCGCGCCGAAGGACGCGCTGGTGAACATCATCGACGGTGTCTCCATGGTCACGCGCGAGCCGATCGACCGGCTGCAGCAGATCATCGCGCAGTCCTGGTACTGGATCGGCGGGTTCTGCGCGCCGTCCGACACCACGACGACGCCGAATACCGTCCCGACCGCGACCAATTCCAACTTCAAGCGCGCGGTGATGATCGAGCATATCGGCTGAGGAGGGGGCGAACATGTCAATCGGATCCTCGCTTCCCTTCAGGCCATCGGGCACTGCGGCGGTTGCGGCCTCGACCAGCGCGGCCTCGACCGCGCTTGCCGGCGGCGGGTCGAGCCTGCTCGTCTATAACGCTGCCGCCGCGGTCGCGTTCGTGCGGCTCGGCACCGCGGGGATGAGCCTGGCGAGCACGGCCGATACGCCGCTGCCGCCGGGCGGGCGGTTGCTGATCGATGCCGGGCGGCTGGTGAGCGAGGCGAGCGCCGTGCTCGCCTCCGGCACCGGCACGGTCTATTTCACCCGCGGCGACGGCTCGGTCTACTGACATGTCGGGCAGTGTTTCGAGCGCGCCCGGCACGCTGAGCGAGGCGCAGAAGGTCGATGTGCGGCGGTTCTGCGGCTATCCGGCCTATGGCGCCGGGGCGGCGGGAGTCCAGTCCTGGCGGTTCTTCCAGGCCTACGGCACGCTCGAATACCGGATGAACAACCTGGCGCCGGCGGAGGTGGCGGTGGTCGTGAACCATCTCGCCACCCTTGCCGCGCTGGAAGAGGCGATTCCGGAGGCGAGCGGCAATCTCGATACCGAGGCGGCGGCGGGCTGGCAGCACAATGCCAACGAGGTGCGCGACCGCACCGCGCTGTTCGACCAGTGGCGGCGGCGGTTGTGCGGGTTTCTCGGCCTGCCGCCGGGGCCGGCGCTCGGCTCGTCGGATGGCATCACCCTGATCGTTTGAGGTTTTCATGGATGGAACGCGGCTGGCGGACCGGATCGCCTTTAGCGGCGGCATGGCCGCACGCAAGGCGGGCTTGATCTGCGATGCCTACCGGCCGCGCGACGGGGCGTGCCCGATTGTCGCAGCGAACCGGCTGGTGCGGCTGGGCGTATTGGTGCTGCCGGTTTCGGGCTCGGTGCGCGGGCCGGCACCGCTCGGCCTGCCTTACCGGCAACTCGTGCTCGACCAGGCCTATGTGCGCGGCGGCGACTATGTCGTTGGACCCGCCGGGACGTTTCTGGTGGTCGGCAACGAACCGCCGGCGCCGGCGCTGGCGGCGCGCTGCAACGAGACGCTGTCGATCTGGCGGCCGGCGGCCCCGGCGGTGCCGGGGATCAATCCCTATGGGGCGGTTCTCGGCGCCGGGGCGCAGGGGGTGCTGGCCGGATTTCCGGCGGCGCTGCTGTCGGCGCGGGGCGGCAGGCATGGCGAGGCCGGGCTGCCGGATGATACGCGCGCGCCGGGATATGTCGCCGCGGTTGCGGCGGTGGACGGGCTTTCGCCGGAGGTCGCGGATATCGTGCGCGATGCGCGCGGGCGGCAGTTCGTGATCGACCAGGCGGAGCTGTTCGGCGGCGTCTGGCGGCTGGTGCTTTCGGCGAGCATCGTCTGATGGCGGGGCAGCAGGATGTCGAGAACGCGATCGTCTCGCTGATCGCGACCGCTTCCTATCCAGGGGGAACGGCGGCGGCATCGGCGATCGCGGGGCCGGACGGGATGGTGACGTGCCGGGTCTATCGCGGCATGCCGAACGCGCCGGCGCTGGAGGCGGATCTGGCGCGCGGCGCGATGCACGCGACCGTGTTTGCCGAGCCCTCGGGTGTGCGCAACGTGACGCGCTATCCGCGCGAATGGATCGAGGTGGCGCCGGTGCCGGCGACGCTGTCGGTCAGCGTCGCGGCGGGGGCGGCGACCTTCGCGGGGCAGTGTGCGGCGGGGCAGCTCGCCGGCATCGCCGTCGATGGCGCGATATTTCCCTATGCGGTGCAGGCGCGCGACACCCCGGCGAGCGTGGCCAGCAACCTCGCCGCCCTGCTGCGCGCGGCGGGATGGCTGGTGACTTACGCGGGGACGACGCTGAGCGTGCCGGCCGCGCGCGGGATGATCGCCCGCGTCGTGGCCGGGGGCGTCGCGCTGCGGGAGATCAAGCGCCAGGTGCAGCCGTTCCGAATTTCGCTGTGGTGCCCGGACCCGCTGACGCGGGATGCGGCGGCGGCGGTGATCGATCCCGCGCTGGCGGCGCCGCAGTTCATCGGCCTCGCCGATGGCGCGGCGGCACGGCTGCGCTTTGTCGGCGCCGAGACCACGGACAAGTCGATCGATGCCGGGCTGTACCGGCGGGACCTCATTTACGACGCCGAATATCCGACCACCGAGGCGATGACGACGCCGGCCATGCTGTTCGGGGTCGGCGGGATCGCGGCGGACGGCGCGTTCATCGCCGGCATGACCGGCTGAAGGAGAGACGATGAAGATCAAACTGGTGGTGGTGAAGCCGTTCGAGGGCTTCCGGCGGGGCGACACGATTGCCGACGAGGCGAAGATCGCCGCAGTGCTGGCGTCCGCCCAGGCCGGGTCGGTCGTGCGGGTCGTGGCGGAGGGCTGAGGCATGCCGATTTCGCAGGCAGGCGCGCTGAACACGACGGCGCTGATCGTTCCCGACCTCTATGTGCAGATCGTGCCGCCGCAGACGCTGCTGCTCAACGGCGTGCCGACGGATGTGCTCGGCGTGGTCGGCTCGGCATCCTGGGGGGCTACAGGCGAGCCGATGATCGTCGGCTCGATGGGCGAGTATGCCGCATCCTTCGGGCCGGTGATGGCGCGGCAATACGACATGGGCACGGCAGTGGCGGTGGCGGTGCAGCAGGGGGCGTCGAATTTCCGCTGCGTGCGGGTGAGCGACGGCACCGACACCGCGGCCTCGGTGTCCATTCTCGGCGCGCTGACGCTGACGGCGCTGTATACCGGATCGCTCGGCAATGCGATCACGGTGACGGTTTCGGCGGGGGCGGCGGCGAATAGCTGGCGGCTGACGGTGGCGCTGCCGGGGCGCACGCCGGAGGTGTTCGACAATATCGCCGGCATCGGGGCGGCGTTCTGGCAGGCGGCGGCGAATGCGGTCAATGCCGGAACGGGGCCGCTGCGCGGCGCTTCGGAGCTGGTGGTCGCGAGTGCCGGCACGTCGGCGTTTCCGCCGGTCGCCGGGATCTATCCGTTCTCGGCCGGCACGCCGGGCAGCGACGGCGCCAGCGGGCTCACCGCGGCGTCGCTGGTGGGGCAGGACACGCTGCCGCGGAGCGGGATGTATGCGCTGCGCGGGCAGGGCTGCGGGATCGCGGTGCTGGCCGATCTCGACGATACGACGCAGTGGAGCCCGACCGTTGCCTTCGGCCTCGAGGAAGGCTGCTACATGATCCTCGCCGGGCCACCGGGTGACACGATTGCCGGCGCCGTTGCGGCGAAACAGGCGGCGGGGATCGATTCCTATGCCGCCAAGGTGATGTTCGGCGACTGGATCTGGTGGTACGATCAGGCCAACGGATTGACTCGCCTGGTCTCGCCGCAGAGCTTTGCGGCCGGGCGGCTTGCCAATCTCTCGCCGGAGCAGAGCGCGCTGAACAAGCCGCTCTACGGCGTCGTCGGCAGCCAGAAATCGGGGCGCGCCGTAACGGGCACCACCAGCACCTATTCCTCGGCCGATCTTTCGGCGTTGATGTCGGCCGGGATCGACGTGATCGCCAATCCGCAGCCGGGCGGGGCGTTCTGGGGCGTGCGGGGCGGGTTCAACGCCTCGTCCGACAGTGCGACCAACGGCGATAACTATACCCGTATGACCAACTACATCGCCGCGACCCTGTCGGCGGGGATGGGCCAGTATGTCGGCCAGCTGGTGAACGAGACGCTGTTCCGCCGCATCCGCGGCACGCTGCTGGCCTTCCTGAACACCATGCTCGGCCAGGGCATGCTCGGGACCACCAACGGGGCCTTGCCCTTCGCCGTGGTGTGCGATGCGTCGAACAACCCGCCGGCCCGCACCGGGCTTGGCTATGTGCAGGCGGATGTGCAGGTGCAGTACCAGGCGATCAACGAGCGGTTCATCGTCAATGTCGAGGGCGGGCAGACCGTGCAGGTCAGCCAGCAGACCCTGCCCCAGGGCACGGTGTGAGGTAGCAGATGCCATATAACACGTTTACCGTTGGCAATGATTGCCAGATCGTCGTCATGGGTCCGTTCGGGCGGGTCGATCTTGCCCATGTGACCGGATTCGAGGTGAGCCAGGTGACGCAGAGCGTGCGCGTCGACCGGCTCGACGGGGTGCAGCTCGGCGCCGAACTGCCGAAGGGCTGGCAGGGAAGTTTCCTGCTCGATCGCGGCAGCTCGGCGACCGATGATTTCATGGCGCAGATCGAGCAGGCCTATCTGTCGGGGCAGGCGATTCCGCCGGGAACGCTCTATCAATATGTGAATGAAACTGACGGATCGACCTCGACCTACCAGTTCGACGGGGTCGTGTTCAAGCTCGGCTCGGCGGGCGTGTATCGCGGTGACATGCCGGTGGCGCAGAAGCTCGACTTCTTCGCCTCGACGCGCAGGCGCGTATGAGCGGGGCGGAGGTGGAGGACGCGCGCGGGCGGTTGCTCGCGCTGCGGCCGCTGACGATGCTCGATCGGCTGCGCCTGTTCAAGGCGCTCGGGCCGGAACTGTCGATGAACGAGGCGTATCTCGGCGTCGCCTCGCTGGCGGCGTCGGTCGGCGCGATCGATGGTGTGCCGCTGCCGTTTCCGGCGAGCGAGGCGGCGGTTGAAAACGCCGTGGAGCGGCTGGGCGAGGCGGGCATCGAGGCGGCGGCGGCGGCGTTGCAGCCGGAAGATGCCGGCACGGTGAGGGCGCTCGCGGGAAACTGAGCCGGCACCCCGCGCTGATCGACTGTCTCTACCTGGTCGGGCGCGGGGTGCCGTTCGAGGTGGCCTTCACGCTCGGCGAGGCGGAGCGGATCGCTTTCGTCGTCGCGTGCGGGGAGCTGGACGGGCTGACATTCGACTGGAAGGCGATGGCGTGGGTGCAGGAATGACATGGCGCGACGGTGCCGGGGCGCGGTTCGCCCGGCTTGGCCGGAGCGGGCTCGGGCGGATCGCGCCACGGCGGCTGCCGTCGGTGGCGCGGACGATGCGCCGCGCGGTGATGTCCGTGCTGCATGAGGCGCCGGGGGCGTTCCCGACAAATCGTCCTCGGGACGGTACGGCCGCGATGTTGCGGGGTGGGTGGCATCATGCCGCACGGCGTTCGACCGAACGGATGCGGCGCGCATGGCATGCGCGTCATCATTCCTCGCCGCGCGCCAGCCTGCGGGGCATGGCCCTGGCGGGGCAGCGTGTGGCGCATGGCTTGGGGCCGGAGATCCGGCCGGTGGGCGCGCGGCTGTCCACGCATCGGGTGTCGGCGGGATCGTCGGGGCGGCGGTTGATGCATGTCTTGGGGCCGGAGATCCGGCCGGCGGGTGTGCAACTGTCCGCGCATCGGGTTCCGGCGGGATGGTCGAGGCGGCCGGTGGCGCATGGTGTGCCGCTGGTCCGCAAGCCCCTGCGCGCAGGTAATCCAGGTATCGCGGCTGCGGCGGGCCGGAAGGTGGCGCCGCAAATGGTGCTGGGCCGTTCCGGGCTGAGCGCCTCGCATGGGGCGCGTGGGTCGGCCGCATCGTCGGCGCGGCCGGTAGCGCCGGTCGTGTCCGGGCGGGCGATCCGTTCCGAGGCGGCGGGGCTGGCTGCGGCTACGGCGCCGGCGCGGCCAGCGGCACGGTTCGCGGCGCCGGAGCGAATGGATCTCGGCCGCTGGCTCGGCGGGCTGTTCGGCGACGAGGCGCGGCGGCCGCCTTCGGGCGTGACCGGGTTCGACGCGCGCCTGTCGCCGGTGTTCCCGGGCCGCAAGCCGGGATTCTGAAAGCGGGAGGCGGAAGATGGCGGCTATCACGGTGACGCTGGGCGGCGTTGCCTTCCGGGATTTCGAGGTGCCGCAGACGATCGAGTTCGGCGGCAGCCAGCGGTTGGCGGTGCATGAACTGGTGGGCGGCGGCCGCGTGATCGACACGCTCGGGGCGGCGGCGGGGATCATCCGTTTCGCCGGCACCTTCTCCGGCCCCGATGCCGAGGCGCGGGCGCAGCTGCTCGATGTGGCGCGGCGGGCGGGGGCGACCCTGCCGCTGGCCTGGAGCGGCTTCGCCTTTGAGGTGGTGATCGCGGATTTTGTCGCGGTTTACGAAAAACCCTGGTGGATTCCGTTCTCGATCGAGCTGGTCGAGGCGCAGAACCTGGTGACGGCGGTGCCGGACGCGCTGGCGCAGGCGGGGCTCGACCTCGTCAGCGCCGGTGGCCTGGCCGGGCTGGCGGGGCTGTCGCTCGGCCCGGTCGCGGTGACGGCGCCCGGCAGCATCGCCACGGCGCAGGGGATTGTGGGCGGCGCGCTGCGTGCGGCGGAGACCGGTTTGGCGGCGGCTCAGGGCGGGTTCGGCGCGAGCGCAGGCGCCTCGGCGGCAACGCGGGCGTTGCAGGCGATGGGGACGGCGAGCCTGTCGCTCGCAGCGCTGGGCGGGGCAGCCGCCTATCTCGGCCGCGCCGCCGGCAACGCTTCATGGGGGGCGGCATGAGCGGGACAACGACGATCACGATCACGGTCGCGGGTGGCAATCTCTGTGAGATCGCGGCGCGGCATCTGGGCGATGCGACGCAGTGGATCCGCATCGCGCAGCTCAACGGGCTGTCCGACCCTGCGCTGGTCGGGCTGGTGACGCTGGTGCTGCCGCCGGTTGACCCGAATGCGGGTGGCGGGGTGCCGCGTGTCTGAGGCTGTGATGGTGCGGGCGATCGCCCCGTTCGCGACGCTCGACGGCGCACCGCTGCCGGGGCTGGAGCGGCTGGAAATTCGCCAGCCGGGCGCGTTCGAGGCGGCGTGTTTCTCCCTCGAATTCGCGCTCGGCGCGGTGCCGGGCGGCGCGGCCTGGTTCGCGGCGTTGCAGGGCGGGGTGGTGACCGCCGGCATCGGCAGCGGGACGGCGCTGGTCACCGGCCAGGTGGACAATGTCGCGATCCGGTTCGATCTCGGCGCCGCCATCCTGAGCGGCCGGGATCTGGCCGCGCGGCTGATCGATGCCGAGGTGGACCAGACCTTCTCGAACCTGACGGCCAGCGAGGTCGCGACGGCGTTTGCCGGCCAGGCGGGGCTTGCCGCGAACGTGGACGCGACGACGACGCGGATCGGCCAGTATTACGAGCTGGCGCACGCGCAGACCGGGCTCGGCCTGCATTCGCGGCACGCGACGCGGTGGGATCTGCTGGCCGCGCTGGCGGCGCGCGAACAGTTCGGCCTTTCGGTGACGGGGACGACGCTGAATTTCGCGCCGCCGCCGGCCGGCGCGCCGATGCTGCTGACCTATGGGCGGGACCTGCTGACGCTGGGTTGTGACAGCGCGCTGGCGCTGGCGAGCCCGAAAGTGACGGTGCGGAGCTGGAACCCGAAGAGCAAGGCGGCGTTCAATTCGAGCGCCGGCAGTTCCGGCGGGACGACGCTGATCCGTCCCAACCTGACCCAGGGCGAGGCAGAGCGGGTCGCGCAGGCGGCGCAGGCGGCGCTGGCCGCGCAGGCGGTGCGGTTGCAGGCGAGCATGCCGGGCGAGACGGCGATGATGCCGGGGACGGGGATCCTGCTGCAAGGGACGCAGACCGCGCTCGATGGCGCGTATGTGGTGCGGAGCGTGGAGCGGGTGATCGACGGGCGGATCGGGTTCTTGCAACATTTCGAGGCGATGCGGGCGGCATGATGGAGCATTTCTGGAACGCGGTGAAAGGCCGGGCGGCGGCGCTCGACGGGCTTTCGGCGCAGGCGCGGTTCGCGGTGGTCGCGAGCTTCGATCCGGCCGCCTACGCGGCGCGGGTGACGTTGCAGCCGGAGGGCGTGCTCTCGGGCTGGCTGCCGGTGCTGGCCGGATGGGTCGGCGCCGGCTGGGGTATGGCGGCGCCGCTGTCGCCGGGGGACCAGGTTCTGGTGCTCGGGCAGGAGGGCGATGCCGAACAGGCGGTGGTGCTCGGCCGGCTGTGGTCGGACCGCGATCCGGCGCCGCAGGCCGCGGTGGGCGAGCTGTGGCTCGTGCATCAGAGCGGCTCGTTCCTGCGGCTGCGCAATGACGGGACGATCGCGATGAAAGCCGGGACGGTTTCGATCGAGGGGGATCTGATGGTGAGCGGCGAGGTTTCGGACCGAAGCGGGACGCATGGCAGTCTCGACACGCTGCGGCAGGCTTATGACGGTCACACCCATCCCGATCCGCAGGGCGGGTCGACCGGCACGACTTCGGCGGTGGTGTGATGGCGGATCTCGCACTGACATTCGGCGGCGATCTCGCCTTTGGCAATGAAGGCGACCTCGCGCTGGCCGGGGCGGCGGCGCTGACCGAGCAGCGTGTGCTGCGGCGGCTGCTGACCAATCCCGGCGGGTATCTCTGGCAGCTTTCCTATGGCGCCGGGCTCGGCCAGTTCGTCGGCGCGGCGGGGCCGGCTGCTTCTGCCGGCGCGCTGGCGCGGGCGCAGCTGCGCCGCGAGGCGCGGGTGGCGAGCGCGCCGCCGCCGCAGATCACGGTCAGCCAGGGCAATCCGGGCGGGCTGACGATGACCATCGCCTATCAGGATGCCGCGACGGGACGGGCGCGCGTGCTGGCGCTGCCGGGTCCGGTCTGATCAGCACAGGGAATTCCGATGCAATTATCGCTGCAAAGCTTCACCGCCATGGTGGAGCAGATGGCTGCTGCCTTGCAGGGGGCGGCGAGCCAGGCGCTGGACCTGACCGTCGGGTCGGTCCTGCGGGCGCTGATCGAGGCGAATGCCTCCCTTGGCCTCTGGCTGCAATGGATGATCGTGCAGGTGCTGCTGACCACGCGGCTTTCCACCAGCACCGGGGCCGACTGCGACAGTTTCGGCGCGGATTTCGGCTTTGCCCGGCTGCCCGCGGTGGCAGGCGCCGGCAGTGTGACCTTCGCGCGGTTCGCACCCGTGCTATCGGCCTTCGTGCCGGTCGGCGCGACGGTGATGACGGCCGATGGCAGCCAGAGTTTCGCGGTGACGGCGGACCCGGCGAACCCGGGTTTTTCGGCGGCGCAAGGCGGATACACGCTGGCGGCGGGTGTCGCCTCCCTCGACCTGCCGGTGAGCGCGGTGCTGCCGGGGGCGGCCGGCAACGTCATGGCGGGGGCGATTTCGCTGCTGACCACGGCGATCGCCGGGATCGATACGGTGAGCAATGCGGCATCGATGGGCGGCGGTGTGGACGCGGAGACCGACGCCGCGTTCAAGGCGCGGTTCGACAATTATCTCTCCAGCCTCTCGCGCGCGACGTCCGGCGCCATCAAGGCGGCCGTGGCCGGGGTGCAGCAGGGGCTTTCGGTGACGATCAGTGAGAATGTCGACCAGACCGGGGCGGCCAGCATGGGCAATTTCATTGTCACGGTCGATGATGGAACCGGCCATCCGCCGGCATCCCTGCTGGCGACGCTGGGCCAGGCGGCGGATGCGGTGCGGCCGGTGGGCACGCGGTTCGCGGTGCAGGGGCCGAGAGTGGTGGCGGCGAACGTGTCGATGACGCTGGTGCTGGCGCCGGGGACGGTGCCGCAGACCGCGAGCGCTGCGGTGACGGACGCGATCGCGGCCTATATCGGCGGGCTCGCGGTGGGTGCCACGCTGCCTTACTCGAAACTGCTCCAGATTGCCTATGACGCGTCCGACGCGGTGGCGAACGTGACCGACGCCCTGCTGAACGGCGGCACGGCCGACCTGGTGCCGCCCGCGTTCGGTGTGGTGCGGGCCGGCACGATCGGCGTGAGCTGAGCCATGAGCGGTTCGGCAAATTCCCCCGGCAGCGCGGCCGACATGGCGGCGCGGCTGAAAATGGCGCTGCCGGCCGGCTGGTTCGCCGATGCGACGCCGGTGCTCGATCAGGTTCTCGGCGGGCTCGGCGCGCTCTGGGCGGCGCTGTATGCGCTGATCGGCACGGTGCGGCGGCAGACGCGGATCGCGACGGCCACCGGCCCGATGCTGGACATCGCCGCGCGTGACTATCTGGGCGGGCGCATCGTGCGGCGGGCGGGCGAGGCGGATGCCGCGTTCAGCGGGCGGATCCGCGCCAATCTGCTGACCCCGAAGGCGACGCGCGCGGCGCTCGCCGCCGCCATCACCGCCGAGACCGGGCGGGCGCCGGTGATTTTCGAGGCCGCCAACACCGGCGATACCGGCGGCTATGGCGCCGGCACGCTGGGGTATGGGGTGCGCGGCGGCTATGGCAGTCTCGCATTGCCCTACCAGTGTTTCGTGACGGCCTATCGGCCGTTCGTGGCCGGCAGCGGAGCCTCGGGCGGGTTCGGCTACGGGCCGGGCGGTTATTCGACCGCGCCGCTGGCCTGGAGCGATCTCGCCCAGGATGTGGGGCTGGCCACCGATGCCGACATCTATGCCGCCATCGCCCACGTGCTGCCCGTCAATGCCATCGCCTGGACGCGGTTGCTGAACTGACGGGCCAATATACCGCGCCTTTCCCTCCCTGCCGGCCGGACGCCGCCCTGATGCGGCGGGCGCCGTCGCGCGGCCTCATGACAAGGACATCTTCATGGACAGGACCATCGTCTATCCCGGGGCGATCCCGCTGGATACCGACATTCTGAACCTCAACCGCAACGTGATGGCCGCGATCGGCGCCCTTGGCGCGGCGGTGCTCGGCGGCGGCATGGTCGCCGACGGGCTGGCCTGCACGCCGAGCGTGCCGGCCTCGCTGACGGTGACGGTGGCGCCGGGGTCGATCACCCAGCTCGGGCCGGTCGATGCCAACAGCTATGGCAGCCTGCCGCAGGATATCGCCCAGCAGACGGTACGGATGGGGATCAATCTCGATCCGGTCACGTTCACGCTGGCCGCGCCGGCCAGTTCCGGCCAGTCGGTGAATTACCTGATCGAGGCGACGTTTTCGGAGATCGACGCCGATCCGGTGGTGCTGCCCTATGTGAACGCCGCCGATCCTTCGGTGCCGTATTCGGGGCCGGGCAATTCGGGCGGCGCACAGAACACGCAGCGGCTTCAGCGGGTGCAGCTCCAGGTCAAGCCGGGTGCGGCGGCGGCGGCGGGAACCCAGGCGACGCCGCCGGTCGATGCGGGATGGGTGGGGCTTTACGTCGTCACCGTCAATTACGGGCAGAGTGCCATTGCAGCGACGGATATCGTCACGCTGCCGCAGGCGCCGTTCCTGCCTTGCAAGCTGCCGCAACTGCGGCCGGGCTTCTCGCAGATGCAGGTGTTCGAGGGCTTGGGCAATTTCGTCGTGCCGCCGGGCGTGACGCAGGCGAAGGTCACGGTGGTCGGCGGTGGCGGCGGGGCGGGATATCACGCGACGATGCCGGGCGGCGGCGGCGGCGCGGGGGGCACGGCGATCGACATCGTCACCGGCCTCGTGCCCGGACAGGTGGTGCCGGTGACGGTGGGCGCGGGCGGTGCTGCGCCTAGCGCGCCGGCCAATGGCGGCACCGGCGGTGCATCGAGCTTCGGCAGCTACCTTTCGGCGACCGGCGGCGGCGGCGGCGAGGGGGGAACGGCCAGCCTGTTCGCCACCGCCGGGGGCGCTGGCGGCATCGGCCTGGGGGCGCGGATCGTGCAGGGCGGGGCGATGGGGGGTGACGGCATCGCCGTTGCCGGACGCGGCGGCGATGGCGGCGGGCCGGGAAGCGGCCGGGGCGCGAGCGGTCCGTTGCCGGGACTTCAGGCGACCGGCTTCGGCGGTGGCGGCGGCGGCGGCGGCGCCTCGGTCGGCGCAGCACCCACCAGCAGTCCGGGCGGCGCGGGCGCGCCCGGCATCGTCATTGTCGAATATTGAGCGGGGGTCCATCCTGATGAGCGCAAGCACGACACCGGCCAGCCGGATCTGGCAGGCGGCCTCGGCACGGCTGATCGAGATCGAGGGGTTCATTCCGACGCCGCGCGGGATCGCGCTGCTGCCGCCGCGGCCGCTGGCCTGGCCGGAAAAGGACCCTGGCGACATGCTGGATTACACGTTCGACGTGGCGCCCGCGCTGGCGGGCAGCCCCGGCGACGCGATCGCCACCGTCACGGCCACGGTGAACCCGGACAATCCGGGCGATCTCGCCCTCGCCTCGACCGCGATCGATGGCACGAGGGCGGTGCTTTGGCTCGCCGGAGGGCAGCCGGGCACGACCTATACGGTCACGGTTTCGATCACCACGCTGGCCGGTCGGAATCTGGCCCGGAGCATCGCGCTGCCGGTTGTGTCGCTGGCCTCGGTGCCGGCCCCGGCGAGCGCGATCACCACCCCGGACGGCGCGCCGATCACCAGCCCGTTCGGCCAGCCCATCACCGCGAACTGAGGAGGCGGCATGCCCACCATCGGACAATTGCCGGCGGCGAATTCGGTTTCGGACAGCGACGAACTGCCGCTCTACCAGGCCGGACAGACCGTGGCGGCAACGCGCGCGCAGTTCCTCGCCGGCATGCAGCAGCAGCTCGCCCTGCCACAGGGCACGCTGCTCGGCGGCATCGGGCCGGGAACGGCGGCGCCGGTGCCGATCACGATCGGCGCCAACCTGTCGCTCAGCGGCACCACCCTCGCGGCCACCGCCACACCGTTCGAGATCGCCGCACTGCCGGCGGGAGCGCCGCCGGGTAGCGGCGATTCCGTGCCGCTCGGCCAGGGCGGCGCGAATGTCGCGCTGAGTTATGGCGCCTTCATGGGCGGAATATCATCCGTGCAGGGCGTGCGGGCGGACGGGTTCGAGGCGGTCGCGGCGGGTGCGAGCGCGGTGCGCTCGATCGCCGCGCTGGCCGCCAACGCCGTCGCGATCGAGGATTTCGGTGCGAAGGGCGACGGGGCGACCGATGACGCGCCGGCGCTGCGCGCGGCACTTGCCGCGGGCAGCCCGGTGCGGTTCGGGCCGAAGACCTACCGGATCGACGGCGAATGCGACATCGGCGGCACTGCCGCGACACTGATCGGCGTGCCGGGGCAGACGGTGCTGACGCGCGGCGCGCAGAGTGTGGCCGGCACATCGAGCCAGGCGGCATGGATCAGCGTGAGTGCGGCGACCTTCATCGCCGATGGTATCATTTTCGACGCCAATGCCGCGATCACGGCGCAGAGCTGGGGCGTGGTGATCCAGGCCGGCTGCACGGCGTCGATCGTCACGCGCTCGCAGTTCCGCAATGCCAAGGCATCGATCTATGGCTGGGGCCTCGCGATCGCGCCCAGCGACCCGGCGGTGACGCAGCATCACGTGCATGACTGCGAATTCACCGCGAATGCCGTGGATGGGCTCTGGATCGCGGCGACCGACGCTGTCGCGGTGACGGGTTGCCGGGCGCACGACAACGCCCGCAACGGCATTTACGTCGACAGTCAGGACCCGACGCTGACGCTGAAGATCCGCGATGTGCAGGTGGTCGGCAACACGTGCTGGAACAACCAGACCGGCATCGTGGTCGGCAATTTCAACCAGACGAACCTTCAGCCGGGCACCTATGGCAATGCCAATCCGGACGTGCTCGGCGCGCTGGTCGCGCAGAATTGCGCGTTTGGCAACAGCAGCTACGGCATCTCGATTTCGGGGCGGAACATCCTGGTGAGCGGCAACCTGCTGGTCGATAACGGGCCGGCTGGCGGCGGGATGCTGGTGAATACCGGCTATTGCCGCGTCGCCGACAACATGATCACCAATGCGGGCGGCTTCGGGATCGATGCCGGCGGGTCGGTCTTTGTCGAGCTGTCCGGCAATTACTGCGACGGCCAGACGATCGGCATCGGCATCGGCGGTAGCCAGAACTGCACGGTGCGGGGCAATTTCATCCAGGATTGCACAACGGGAATCGAGGCGCTCAACGTCGAATCCGACGGGCGCGGGACCGATTTCGGCATCGCCTGCAACAATCTCGAGATTGCCGGGAACCGGATCAATTACGGTCCCGGCGGTTATGGCATCGTCCTGAAGGATGCGCCGCAGCTGGTGGTGGTGCGGGACAATATCGTCTCCTCCGGCACCGGGGGCGATCCGCTCAACGCGCTGCTGGCCTATACCGATTCGGTCGTGCTGCGGAACAACATCCTGAATTTCGCCGACAGTTTCGCGGTCAATCCGGTGGCATCGAACGGGCTGAACACGCTGGTCTATCCCGACCTGGTGGACCGGGTGACGGTGTCGCAAGGCACGGGGCAGGTGCAGTCGATCATCAGTGCCACGGCGCAGCGGAGCGCGGGGACGATCAGCTACATCAAGGTGACCAATGGCGGGTCGAACTACACGACCGCGACCGTCGCGATCAGCGGGACCGGCAGCGGGGCTGCGGCCGGCGCCTGGATCGCCAATGGCAGCGTCATCGGCGTCTATATCACCGCGGCCGGCAGCCTCTATGGCCCGGGTACGCAGGTGAGCATCAGCGGTGACGGCACGGGTGCGACGGCGAGCGTGCAGGTCGGGCTGCCGGTGCTCGAAGGCCGGCGGCTGGAGATCGAGTGTCTCGCGCCGGTGAGTTTCGCGTCTGCCGGCAGCGTGCCGGCGCAGGAAAACTGGACCGGCGCGAAGCTGACCGTGCCGGCGGGTGCGACGATCGAGTGGCGGGGGCATGCCGGGGCCTGGCAGGCGGCGCGGTTCATCCAGTCCGATTATCTGGCGCCGGCCGCCGATGGCAGCGTCACGCTCGGCAGCCAGGCCGGGGATGTGCGGCTCGAACCGGCGACGGGTGGCGCGGTCCGGCTGATCTCGCCGACCGAGCCGACCGGATGCGTGGCGCTGATCGGGCGGGGTTCGCCGCTCGGCGTGGTGAGCGCGCCGCCCGCATCGAGCTACCGCAACCTCGACGGCGGCGCCGGGGCAACCTTCTGGATCAAGCAAGCCGCGACCGACGCGACCGGCTGGATCGCGATCGCCTGAGGCAACGCGAGAGGACATTCCCGAACCATGACGACGATACCCCAACTGCCCACCGCAGCGAGCGTGGGGCCGACCGACCTGCTCGCTTTGTCGCAGAACAGCATGCTCTATGCCGCGAGCGTGCAGCAGGTGACCGCCGGGCTCCAGCACGAAATCAGCCTGCCGACCGGCGACCTGCTTGGGCGCAACAGCGCCGGGGCGGGAGCACCGGAGGCGGTGACGCCGGGGGCCGGGCTTGCGCTCGGTGCTGGCACGCTCGCGGCCACGGGCACCGATCATCTCGGCTTTGCGCTGCTCGGTGCGTTCTCGGCCACCGACGAGGTGGTGGTGAACGCCCAGGGCGCGCCGGGGCGGCTGCCGGTTACGGCCCTGCGCGGGCTGTTTGCCGCAGGGACCGGCCTTGCGATCGATGCCAATGGCACGCTGAGCGTCACGGCCAGCGCGATCGCGGGAGCGACCGGTCCGGCGGGGCCTGCCGGTGCTGCCGGTCCTGCGGGGCCGGCCGGTCCTGCCGGTTCGGGGTTGAATGCGCCGGGGGCGACGAATTCGGCCAGCACGATCGGCAGCGCCGATTTCGTCGCGATCTGGCAGAACGGCGCCAATGCCTGGCTCTCCTACGAGAAGCTGGTGGGCGGGCAGACGATCGATCAGCTGCCCGCGGCGGGGCCGGCGGCGGATTCCGACCTGCTGCTGGTCGCGCAGGGCGGCAACGCGCTGGCCAGCCAGAGCTTCGCGGCGATCTGGACCTATGCGGCGCAGAAGATCCCGACCATGCGCCGGCAGGTCGTCGAGCTGAACAGCAACACGGTGCTCGACGCGACGACGCATAACCAGAGGGTTCTGGTGGCGAGCCAGCCGATCACCCTGACCGCCAATTTCACCAACATGGGCAGCGGGTTCACCTGCCGGGTGATCAACCTCGCCGCGGGGCCGGTGACGATGGGCACCGGCATCACCTCCGGCACCGGGGTGGCCACGTTGCCGCCCGGCACCGCGGCGGAGCTGACGGCGCTGACCTATTCCGGCGGATCGCTGGTCTGGTGGGACGGGATCGCGTTGCCGACGCCGACCATCACGGTGAACGCGCCCGGCAGCCCGGCGGCCAATGCTCCCTTTACGGTCAGTGGCGGCCTGTTCGACGAAGCCCCGACCGCGCTCGACTATTCGACGGACGGGACGAACTGGACGGCGGTGGCATCGCCGATGATCGGCGCCGGGTCGTATTCCTTTCAGGTGCCTGGATTGCCGGCGGGCAGCTACACGATCGCGGTGCGCGACCATAATGCGACTGGCGTGGTCGGCCGGAGCGCGCCGTTTAGCGTGGCGACGGCGGCGGTCGCCCTCGCCGCGGTGCCGGCCAGCGCGAGTGCGGGCGGCACGATCGCGGTGAGCGGCACCGTGGCCCCGGCGGGGACGGCGGTGCAGGTCGGGCTTTCGGCGAGTGCTGCCACACCGCCTGCGAGCTTGGTCGCCGCGACGGTCAGTGGCGGCACCTGGTCGGCCACGCTGCCGGCGGGGAGTGCGGCGGGAACGGTCTATCTCTGGGCCGAGCAGACGGCGGACGCGGCGGTGACGGCGGTATCCGGCGCGATCACGGTGACGGCGGCGACGCCTGTCGTGACGTATACGATCAACCAGCCTGCGACCATCTCGGTTGCCGCCGGATCGGGCACGATGGCGCTGAACGGCGGCATCAGCCCGGCGCAGGCGATCGCGACCCAGGTGGCGTTCTCGACGTCCAATGCCGCGCCGCCATTGGGCGGCTGGCAGGCGGCCTCGCTCATCGACAATAACGGGCTCTGGGCGGTCTACGCGACGATCCCGGCAACGGCGGGGGCGTATTACGTCTGGGTCGAGACCGCGACGGGGCAGGCGGCTTCGGTGTCCGGCTTCACGATCACGGTGACCTGAGCATGAACCTGATTTCGGTACGCCCGGCCGCGCCGCTGCGCGAGGGAACGGGGCGGTTGTTCGCCCGCGCTCAAGGTGCGGGGTCGGTGCCGGCGGGAAGCGCCTTCGCCGGGCCGACGCCGGCCGCGATCGCCGGTCTGGCAGGTTGGTGGGATGCCGGCGCGCTCGGTGCCGTTCTCGATGCCAATGGCAATCCGCTCACCGCCTGGAACGCCCCTGCGGTGGCGCTGGCCGACAAGTCCGGTAACGGTGTGCCGCTGCTGCCCTTTCACATCGTGGCGGATACCGCGCCGGCGGCGATGCTGGCGGTGTCGCGGGTCAACGGGTTTCTCGGTGCGGTTGGCAGCCCGGACCCGGCGATCGCGCAATACGGGCCGACGCTCGATCCGGACTGGGGGCTTTCGCTCGCGCGGTTCGACCTCGGCAGCTTGTCGGCCTGGACGCTCTATCTCGTCTGGACCCGGCCGAACTGGCGGCAGGGCACGATCGAGGTCGACAATGCGCCGATCCCGCTGATCCATGCGATGGCGACGGGAATGACCATCATCGAGGCCGGCGGGCCGGGCGGCGGCGGGCTGACGCTGTTTCCCGGCACGGCGGCGAGTCGCGGCATCACCACGACGATCGAACGGCGGCACAGCCATGCGCTGATCCTGCGCCATACGCCGGGGACGGGCCTGGATGTGTGGCTCGACGGCACGCTGGTGGCGAGTGCTGCCGCAAATCCGCTGCCGGCGGCGGCGGCCGGCGATGTGCTGCTGTTCCACGACAATACGGTGCAGGGTTCGGCGCAGTGCTGGTTTCACGAGGCCGCCTGCTGGACCCGGGCGCTGGATGCAGCGGAGATCGCGACGCTGGTATCCGCCCAGGGGCGCTGGGTGCTGGGCGCGCGGCGGGGCGTCAACCTGCTGGTCATGGGCCAGTCGAACGCCGAGTGGTTCGTGCAGGCGGGCGGGGCGGAAGCGCTGGCGCGGGGTGTTGCGTGGTATCTCGGGGCGGCCGCGTGGGCGGCGACGTCGCTGCCGGCGGGGAATGTGGTCAGCCCGGCGCGGTATTCGATGATTGCGGGGCATCCGGTGTCCAACGCCTCGCCCCCGCTGTTCCCGCCCGGGACGGGGAATGGCACGTTCCTGACCAATCCCGGCGACGGGTCTTCGCCCGCGACCTGGGTGCTGGGGCCGGACGGGCAGGCGCTGTCGGCCTATCTGACCGGCGCGCAGGCGCTGGTCCCGGCGATGGACGAGGCGGATATCGCCTTCCTGCTCTGGCCGTGGAGCGAGCAGGACAGCACGATGCCTTACGCGAACAAGACGCTCTACAAGGAAAGTGTCAGCCGGCTCGCGGCGCTGACGCGGCAGATGCTGGGGCGGAGTGTTGCCTCGCTGCCGCTGCTGCTCTGGAGCGCCATTCCCTACGAGACCGACCAGGGTGTGCAGATGGTGCGCGAGAGCGTGCTCGACCTGTCGCTCGACCCGACACTGAACGCCGTGATCTTCGCGGCGCAGACGGCAGATTCCAACCCGCTGAACGCGGCGTGGAACCCGGCGACAGGGTTGTTCTCGGGTGGTGACCCGCAGCATCGGGACCAGCCGGACCTGTTGCGGTATGGGCGGATCGGGGCGCATGCGGCGGCGCGGGCAGCGCTGGCGATGGGGCTTTCGGATACGATTCCGGCATCCGCCGTGCCAGCAGGCGGGTTGCCGTTGGCGGGTGGCCCGTCGGTCGTGCATGCCTATCAGGCGGCGCCGGACCAGATCGTCCTGACCATCCGGCACGATGCCGGTACCGACATGAAGGTCGATCTGCAGGCGGTGAACGGCGCCGGATTCGCGGTGATGGATGGCGGCACCGTGGCAAACCCGGGGCCGATGATCCCGGCCATCGCGGCCGCGCGGGTCGATGCGACGCATGTGGCGGTGACGTTGCAGCGCGCGCCGGTGAACCCGGCTGCGTCGTGCCTGCTGTATTATCCGTATGGCAGTACGCAGATCGGCCGGGGCGATGCGGTCACGGACAATCTCGCCAGCCTTGCGCCGCCGGCCGGATGGTCGATGGCGGCGGATCTGGGGGGTGCCTTCGCCTTCGACATGCCGCTGCAGGCAACCGCCTACGGCGTTCCGCTTTCGACAACGCCGGGGTGAGCGTCATGGGTGAGGACACGATCGCGTTCCTGCGGGACGCGCTGGGGGATCTGCGCTCGGATGTCGGCATGCTTCAGGTCGAGATTGCCTCGGGACGGCGGGACATCGCCGCGATCGAGGCGCGGCATCTCGCGCTCGAGGCCTGGCGCAACCGCTTCGAGCTGCAGGTGACCGGCACGCAGGAGCGCTTCATCGACAGATCGGACGAGCTGGTGGAGGCCTTCGCGCAGTTTCGCTCGGAACTGGCGCGATTCCGCGGCGAACAGTCGGGCAGCCATCGGGTGATCATGGTGGTGATCGGCGTGATTTCGGCGGTGATCGGCAGTGTCGCCGATCACTGGCTGCGTTTCGGCGGCTGAAAGGACATTCGGATGCGACGTTTTCTGCTGGAGATCGTCTCAGATGCCGCGGGGCGGTCTGACGGGATGGCCCTGCTCTCGGTGCTGGGCGTGCTGAGCTACATTTTTCTTGGTGTGTTCGCCGTGGTGGTGCGGGGCCAGCGGTTCGAGCCCGATGCGTATGGCATGGGCCTCGGGTCGGCGATCGCCGCCGGTGCGTTCGGAATGGGGCTGAAGGCCAGGCTCGCCGGAGGTGCGCGATGCCAGCCGTGATGCTGTCGGCGCTCGGGCGGTTCGCGCCGTGGATTCTGGGCGGCCTGCTCCTCGCGGGGCTGCTGCTCTATGGCTGGCATCTCGAGGTCGCGCTGCGCGCGGCGCGGGTCGCGGTGCGCGACGGGCAGGGCACGATCGCGCGGCTGATGGCGACGAATGCGGAAAACCGCGTCGAACTCGCCCGGTTGCGCGCCGACGAGGCGGCCTGGCAGACCGCGCTGACGACGGCGGCGGCGGCGGATGCGCAAGGTGTTGCGCTTTCGCAGCAGATTTTGACGAGCGTGGCCGCCGCGCCGCCAAAACAGGATGGTCCTGTCGCCCCGGTGCTGGCGGGCGCGCTCTCGCAACTCGGGGCGGCGCAGGGTGCGGGGGCGAAGCCATGACAGGAGGTGGGTCACGGAGCGGGTTGATGCTCGCGGCCGCAGCACTGCTCGCCGGGTGTGCGGCCTCTCCGCCGCAGGTCGTCACGCGCATCAGGGTGGTGACGCCGCTGGTCCCGCCCGCACTTCTGTCGTGTCCGCCGGCGCCGGCGGTGCCGGTGGTGCAGCGCCAGTCCGCGGTGGCGACCTATGTCGCGCAGCTATGGGAGGCGGGCGAGATTTGTCGCAATCATCTGGCGGCGGTGGCCGGCGTTCTGCGCCAGCCGGGTGCCTTGCCGGCGCCGCAGCGTCAGTCGTCGGTCAGGAAGGTCTTGCGATAACGGACCTGGTCGCGCTGCTGCTGGGTGAGCGGGCCACGCAGCGCCGAGCCCCGGCCGGACAGCGAGGGGTTGGTCATGAAATATTCATGCGCGGAGACCGGCGCCTCGCCCGGCGTCACCCGCGACCAGGCGCCATCGGGGCCGAGCGTCCAGGAATCGACATTGTCGCGCAGGTCGACGGCCATGATCTGGTCGAGCACCTGGGCGTGGACCGTGGGATTGTGGATTGGCACGAAGGTTTCCACCCGCCAGTCCATGTTGCGGGCCATCCAGTCGGCGCTGGAGATGAAGACCTTGTTCTCGCGGTCGGGCATGCGCGAGCCGTTGGCGAAGACGGCGATGCGGGCGTGTTCGAGGAAGCGGCCGATGATCGACTTGACGCGGATGTTCTCCGACAGTCCGGGCACGCCGGGGCGGAGGCAGCAGATGCCGCGCACCACGCAGGAGACCGGCACGCCGGCGGCGGAGGCGCGGTAGAGATGGTCGATCAGCCGTTCGTCGACCAGCGAGTTCAGCTTGAGCCAGATGCCCGACGGGCGGCCGGCGCGCGCTGCCTCGATCTCGGCGTCGATCAGCGCGCCGATGGCGCGGCGGGTCGTGATCGGGCTGAAGACCAGCTGGTCCATCTGCTCGGGCCGGGCATAGCCGGTCATGTAGTTGAACAGGCGGGCAGCATCGCGCGTCAGTTGCAGGTCGCAGGTGAAGAAGGACAGGTCGGTGTAGATGCGCGCGGTGATCGGGTGGTAGTTGCCGGTGCCGAAATGCGCGTAGGACCGCATGGCGCTGCCCTCGCGCCGGACCACGAGCGAGAGCTTGGCGTGGGTCTTCAGCCCGAGGAAGCCGTAGACCACCTGCACGCCGGCGGCTTCGAGCGTGCGGGCGAGGCGGATATTCGCCTCCTCGTCGAAACGGGCGCGCAACTCCACCATCGCGGTGACGCTCTTGCCCGACTCGGCGGCCTCGATCAGCGCGCCGACGATCGGGGAGTCGCGGCTGGTGCGATACAGCGTCTGCTTGATGGCGACGACATTGGGATCGGAGGCGGCCTGGCGGAGGAACTGCACCACCACGTCGAAACTCTCGAACGGGTGATGGACGATGATGTCCTTGTTGCGGATCGCGGCGAAGCAGTCGCCGCCGAAATCGCGGATGCGCTCGGGGAAGCGCGGCGTGTAGACGGGAAACAGCAGCTCGGGCCGGTCGTCGACGATCATTTCCTTGAGATCGACCAGGCCAAGCATCCCTGCTTCGATGAAGAAGTGGTTTTCCGGCGCCTCCACCTCGTCGATCACGAGGCTGCGCAGGTCGTCCGGCATGTTGGCGGCGAGGGTCAGCTCGATCGCGGCACCGCGGCGGCGGCGCTTCAGCGCGGTTTCATAGGACTGGACCAGATCCTCCGCCTCTTCCTCGAACTCGACATCGGTATCGCGGCAGACGCGGAACAGGCCGGAACCGGCGAGGCGGAAGCCGTGGAACAGGCGGTCGAGGAAGAGGATCACCAGATCCTCGAGCTTGATGAAGCGGATCGTCGCCGGCGACGGGTCGGGCAGGCGGATGAAGCGCCGGATCTGCGCGGGCAGCGGGATCAGCGCCCGCATCACGCCGGAATCGTCCTGGCGGATCAGCTTGAGCGCAAGCACGAGGCCCATGTTCTGGACGAAGGGAAACGGGTGCGCGGGGTCGATCGCGAGCGGCGTCAGGACCGGGAAGACCCGCTCCATGAAATGCTGGTCGAGAAAGGCGCGGTCAGCCTCGTTCAGCTCGTGCGGGGCGATCACGGTCAGGCCGGCGCCCGCCAGCTCGGCCAGAACACTGCCGAGCACGCGCTGCTGGGTTTCCATCAGGGTCCGGGCGCAGCGGTTGATCTCGGCGAGCTGCTGGGTGGGCGTCAGCCCGTCCGAGGAGCGCAGGGCAACCCCGGCGCGGGCCTGGCCGATCAGCCCGGCGACGCGGACGGAGTAGAACTCGTCGAGATTGGAGGCGCTTATCGAGACGAAGCGCAGCCGTTCGAGCAGTGGGTAGCGCGGGTTTTCGGCGGCGGCGACGACCCGGGCGTTGAAGGCCAGCCACGACAACTCGCGGTTGATGAACCGTGGGGTGCCATCGGCCAGGGCCGGCTCAACGGTGATCTCGGGCAGGGTTTCCGCGTCCATGCCCGCACATTGCCATGAAAGCCCTGACAGCTAAAGCAAAGATGTGATGGCGGCAGCCGGCAGGTCCGGCGCGCGGACGGCGGGATCGGGATCGGCCGTCTCCTCGTCCGGGTCGGCCAGTTCGTCGATCAGTCGTTCGGCGAGGCGGCGCGAGGGGGCCGTGCCGAGTGCGAGGGCGTAGCGGTCGAGCCGGGCGATCGCCTCGCGCAGTACGGCGGGGCGGCGCGGCAGCCGGTTCAGCAGGAACTGGTGCAGCGCGGGCGGCAGGTTCATCTGCCGCGCCGCGGCGAGACGATGCAGCAGCGCGTCGAGCAGGGCCGGTTCGGCCGGCTCGATGCGGATGGTCAGGCTGGCGCGCAAACGACTCGCGAGATCCGGCGGCTCGATGGGCAGACGCGCGGGCGGTGTGCGGCAGGTCATCAGCACCGAAACGGCGTCCTGGGTGGCGCGTTCGAGTGTGGCGAACAGGGCGAGCGGGGCTGCCGCGGCGTCGATATCCTCGATCACCAGCGGCGCTTTCCCGGGGCTGGCGGGGGCGCGCAGGCGCGCGGCATCGAGCCGGAGCGCACCGGTGCGGGCGGCCCAGAGCCAGACGAGGTGGGATTTGCCGCTGCCGGCCTCGCCCCAGAGGACAAGCCGGCGGTTCACCCAGTTCTCCGGCGCGGCGAGGGCGGCGCGTGCCGCCGCGTTCGACGGCGCCTCGATGAAATCGGCCGCGGCGAAGCGCTCCGGCTCGTCGAACGGCAGCGCCATCTGCCGCGGCTCGTACCCCTCGCTACGCACCGTGCCGGGGCGGGTCGAGATAGAGCGGGCTCTGCAGGTAGTGGCGCAGCCAGAACCGCGTGAGCACGCCGAGGGTTGCGGTGACGGGAACGGCGAGCAGCACCCCGAGAAAGCCGAAGGTCTCGGCTCCGGCGAACAGGGCGAAGATCACCCAGACCGAGGACAGGCCAAGCCGGTCGCCGAGGAAGCGGGGGGCCACCACGTAGTCGTTGAGCAACTGGCCGACGACGAAGATCCCGCCCACGATCAGCACATGGTCGAGCCCGCTGAACTGGCCGAGCGCGAGCACGATGGAGGAGACCGCGCCGACGATCGTGCCGACATAGGGAATGAAGGAGAGCAGGCCGGCGGTCAGCCCGATGACAAGACCGAGATTGAGGCCGGCGAGCGTCAGGGTCAGCGCGTAGAACACGCCGAGAAACAGGCAGCATATCGCCTGGCCGCGCAGCCAGGCGTTGAGGATCCGGCTGATCTCGCGGGCGAGATTGCGGATCACGCTTTCATAGGAGCGGGGCAGCCAGGAATCGAGCCGTCCCATCACCAGCGGCCAGTCGCGCAGGAAATAGAAGGCGACGATCGGCGTGATCACCAGAAGGGTGAGGATGTTGAACAGCGCGAAGCCGGTGCCGAGCACCTGCCGCGCCGCCGACCCGGCGAAATTCACGATGGCGCCGGCCTCGTTGCTGACCAGCGATTGCAGCTTGTTCGAGACGAAGCCGGAGCCGAAGCGGGCCTGGATCAGGCTGATCTGGTGGGTGGTGAATTGTTGCAGCCCGGCGATCATGCCGGGCAGTTGCTGGGCGAGCAGGCTGATCTGGGCCGTGATCAGCGGGTAGAGCAGCAGCGCGCAGAGGCCGGCGCCGGCAATCATCGCGAGCAGCATGATGATCGCGCCGAGCGAGCGCGGCAGGCCGAGCCGGTTCAGGGCGGAGACCGCCGGGTCGAGGAAATAGGCAATGCCGGCGGCGGCCACGAAGGGCAGCAGGATCGCCGAGAACAGCCGCAGGAACAGGACGACGAGGATGATCCCCGCCACGATCCAGCCGAAGCGCTGCCAGCGGAAGCCGGCCTGGGGTTCGCCGGTCATGAGCGGCTGCGGCCGGCTGTGTTGCCTTGAGGCGCGCGCTGTGGTGATAACCGCGCCAACGCGATGGCCAGGGATGTCCTGGCGGGCGGGCGGGTGCCGCTGAGCAGTGTGGCCGAAGCTTTCATGAACCGAGATTAGCGCATCGGAGGCGGGCATGACCAGCAAGGACGGTTCGAACGGCGAAACCTATCGCGCCGCCGGGGTGGACATCGAGGCCGGCGATGCCCTGGTCGAGGCGATCAAGCCGCTGGCAAAGGCGACCGTGCGGGCGGGCGTGCTCGGCGGCATCGGCGGGTTCGGCGCCTTGTTCGATCCGCGCGCGGCGGGTTTCGCCGACCCGATCCTGGTTGCGACGACCGACGGGGTGGGGACCAAGCTCCGGCTGGCGATCGATACCGGCATCCACGACACCGTTGGCATCGACCTCGTGGCGATGTGCGTCAACGACCTCGTGGTGCAGGGGGCGGAGCCGCTGTTCTTCCTCGATTATTTCGCGACCGGGCGGCTCGACCCCGCGATTGCGGCGCGCGTCATCGCCGGCATCGCCGAGGGCTGCCGGCAGGTCGGCTGCGCCCTGACGGGGGGCGAGACGGCGGAAATGCCCGGCATGTATGGCGCGGGGGATTATGATCTCGCCGGCTTCGCGGTCGGCGCGGCGGAGCGCGGGCGCCTGCTGCCCGAGGGCGTGGCGCCCGGCGACATCCTGCTCGGCCTGTCCAGCACCGGCGTGCACTCGAACGGGTTTTCCCTCGTCCGCCGGATCATCGATGCTGCCGGGATCGGGCTCGACGCGCCCGCGCCCTTTGCGCCGGAGCAGACCCTCGGCGGGGCGCTGATGGCGCCGACGGCACTCTATGTCCAGCCGGTGCTGGCGCTGGCGCGGGCGGGGCTGCTCCGCGCCGCCGCCCATATCACCGGCGGCGGGCTGCCGGGCAATCTGCCGCGGGTGCTGCCCGATGGCACCGCGGCGGTGATCGACAGGGCATGGCCGGTGCCGCCGGTGTTCGGCTGGCTGGCGCGGACCGGGAATGTCGCCGCGGCGGAAATGCTGCGGGTGTTCAACTGCGGCATCGGCATGGTGCTGGTGATCCGCCCGGCCGACGAGGCTGCGGCGCTCGACCTGCTCGCCGGCGCGGGGGTCACCGCGCATCGTCTCGGCCAGATCACGGCCGGGACCGGGGCGCCGGAGGTGACGATCGGGCCGGCGGAGACGCTCTTCGCATGAAGCGCCGCGTCGGCATCCTCATTTCGGGCCGCGGCTCGAACATGGAGGCGCTGATCGCTGCGGCGGCCGCGGCCGAGTATCCCGCCGAGATCGCCATCGTGCTGTCGAACCGCGCGGCGGCACCCGGGCTCGAGGCCGCACGGCGCGCCGGCATTCCGGCCGCGGCGATCCCGGGGCGGGATTTCGGCGCCGATCGCGCGGCCCACGAGGCGGCGATCGATGCAGCACTCCGCGAGGCCGGATGCGAGCTGGTCTGCCTTGCCGGGTACATGCGGCTGTTGACGCCTTTTCTCGTCGGCCGCTGGGCCGGGCGGATGCTGAACATCCATCCCTCGCTGCTGCCCGCTTTTCCCGGGCTCGATACCCATGCCCGGGCGCTGGCCGCCGGCGTGCGGCTGCACGGCTGCACCGTGCATCTGGTGACCGAGACGATGGACGAGGGGCCCATCCTCGCGCAGGCGGCGGTGCCCGTGCTGCCCGGCGATACCGAGTCCGCACTGGCCGCCCGCGTACTCGCGCAGGAGCATGTTCTCTACCCGCTGGCGCTGCGGGACGTCATCCGCGGCACGACGGTTCCGGCCGATCCGGCGGCCCGGCTTCTCAACCCTTGCGTTTGATGTCGGGACGTTATAGCAACTTCCAATGTCACAAGGATGTGTAGCGACGTCGACCGCGCATCGTTTTCCGTGTGACCGGACAGGGCTTCGAATGGTCACGCAATGTGGCGACGGCAAGAAAGGTTCAAGGCAGGAATGATGGCTGACACGGAACACCCGAACAAGCTGCGGATCAGTCTGGAGCAGCTTGAAGAGTCCAGCCAGACGGGCTGGAACAGCTTTTCCCGGTTCATCACGGTCACCACGATCTGCGTGATCGTCACGGTTCTGCTGATCGCCGCCTTCACCGTCTGGAGCTGACGACCCGACAAGGCGGCCGGTTTCTTCTGGCGCGCCCGCCCGTGCCGTCATCTGCCTGACAGGTTCGGTTGTGAGTGAATCGACAGTTCTTAGCCCGCGCCATGCGTTGCTGGCCCTTGCCGTGGTCGCGGTGTGGGGCACCAATTTCGTCGTGATCCGCCTGGCGCTGGACCAGTTCCCGCCCTTTCTCCTTGCCGGTCTGCGCTTCGCCCTCGCTGCCGTTCCCGGTGTATTCTTCCTGAAGCGGCCACAAGTGAAGTGGTCGAATCTCGCGGCCTACGGGCTGCTCATCGGCGCTGGCCAGTTCGGCCTGCTGTTCTTCGCGATGGATGGGCGGATTTCGCCCGGCCTGGCCTCGCTGATGATCCAGACCCAGGTTTTCTTCACGATTTTCCTCTCGATGGCGCGGGTAGGCGAGCGGTTGCGGGGATTTCAGGTGGTCGCCTGCCTGCTCGCCGTGGTGGGTATCGGCGTCATCATGCTGCATCTGCATGGCGGCACCACGACCCTGTTCGGCCTGATGCTCGTCCTGCTCGCCGCCTCGTCATGGGCCGTGGGCAACATCGTCGCTCGCGAGAGCGGCGCGCGCGACGCCCTGGCCTATGTGGTGTGGTCGAGCCTGTTCGCGGCGCCGCCGCTGTTGCTGGTCGCGTTGCTGCGCCAGGGGCCGGCCGTGCTGCTGCACGCCATAACCCACGCAACGCCGGCCGGATGGGTCGCGGTGATCTGGCAGTCGGTCGGCAACAGCTGGTTCGGCTATGGCAGCTGGGCGTTCCTGCTTGCGCGCTATCCCTCCGCCACGGTCAGCCCGATGGCGTTGCTGGTGCCGGTGTTCGGGATGGCGGCGTCTGTCGTCTGGATTGGCGAGCCGATGCCGGGCTGGAAACTGGCCGCTGCCGGGCTGGTGATCGCAGGGCTTGCGATCAGCGTGTTCTATCCGCGCTGGCGGGCCGCACGGCAGGTCCGCCCAGCCTGAGCGTATCCAGCCTGAACCAGGCCGGCCTGATCCTGGATCAGGCCGCGCCGAACGCCCAGGCGAGAATCCCCTGCTGCGCGAAAAGCCGGTTTTCCGCCTCGTCGAAGACCACTCGATCACCCCGGCGCTGACCTCCTCGCCGCGATGGGCGGGCAGGCAATGCATGAAGATCGCATCCGCCGCAGCGCGGGCCATCAGCGCCTCGTCCACCCGATAGCCGGCGAGGATGGCGTGCCGGTTTTCCGCATCCTCGTCGCTCATGCTCACCCAGGTATCGGTGGTCACGCAACGCGCACCTTCGGCGGCTTCGGCCGGGCTGGCGGTGAGCAGGATGTCGGCGCCCTGCGCGCGCGCCCAGGCCAGGGCCTCCGCGTCCGGCGGGAGTTCCGCCGGGCAGGCGAGGCGCAGCTGGAAGCCGAACCGCGCCGACGCCTCGATCCAGCTCTTGGCCATGTTGTTGCCATCGCCGATCCAGGCGATGCGCTGGCCGGCGATCGCGCCGCGCTTCTCCTCGAATGTCATCACGTCCGCCATCACCTGGCAGGGGTGCGAGCGCTCGGTCAGCCCGTTGATCACCGGCACGCTGGCATGGGCGGCGAGTTCGCGCAGCTTTTCCTCGCGGTCGGTCCGCAGCATGATGCCGTCGACATAGCGCGAGAGCACGCGGGCGGTATCCGCCACCGTCTCGCCCCGGCCGATCTGCATTTCCTGCGACGACAGCATGATCACCTCGCCGCCGAGCCGGCGCATGCCGATCTCGAAACTGACGCGGGTGCGGGTGGAGGGCTTCTCGAAGATCAGCGCCAGCGCCCGCCCGGCGAGCGGCTGGCCGAGGGCGCGGCCGGCGCGCTTGAAGCGCGTTGCGGTATCGAGCATGTGGCGCAGCGTCGGGCCGTCGATCAGCGACAGGTCGAGGAAATGCCGCGGCGAAGAGGCGGACCGCCCGGTTTTGATCGCGGCGCTCATTGTGCGGCGTCCCGCGCGCTGGAGGGCGTGCAGCGCCGCGCCGCGGCGTCGAGCCGGGCCAGCGCCTCGTCCACCTCATCCTCCCGCACGATCAGCGGCGGCACCAGGCGCAGCACGTTGTCGCCGGCGGCGACCACCAGCAGGCCCTCGGCGAGGCAGGCGCCCTGCACCTCGCCATTCGGCACCACGCACACCAGACCCTGCATCAGCCCCTGGCCGCGCGCGCCGGAAAACACCTGCCCATGGCGCGCCGCCAATGCGTCGAGCCCGGTGCGCAGCCGCTCTCCGGCCCGCGCCACCGCATCGAGGAAGCCGGGCGCCAGAATTTCATCGAGCACGGCATTGCCGGCGGCGCAGGCGAGCGGGCTGCCGCCATAGGTCGTGCCATGGCTGCCCGGCACCAGGCTCGCGGCGACGCGTTCGCCCGCGAGCAGCGCGCCCAGCGGAAACCCGCCGGCGATGCCCTTCGCGGTGCTGACCGCATCGGGCGCGATTCCGGCCCATTCATGCGCGAAGAGCTTTCCGGTGCGGCCCATGCCGCACTGCACCTCGTCGAAGCCGAGCAGCAGGCCGAACTCGTCGGCCGCGGCGCGCAGGCCGCGCAGATACTCGGCCGTCGCCGGCCGGATGCCGCCCTCGCCCTGGATCGGCTCGACGAGAATGCCGGCGGTCTCGGGGGTTATCGCATCGCGCAGCGCGTTGAGATTGTTGAACGGCACATGGTCGAACCCGTCGACCGGCGGGCCGAACCCTTCGAGATACTTGGCGTTGCCGGTCGCGCTGATCATCGCCAGGGTGCGGCCGTGGAACGCGCCCTGCGCGCAGATGACGCGGTATCGCTCGGGTTTGCCCTCGCGCGCCATGGTCTTGCGGAAAGCCTTGACCAGCGCCTCGTTGGCCTCGGCGCCGGAATTGCAGAAGAACACGCTGTCGGCGAAGCTGGCCGCGACGAGGCGGGCGGCGAGCTGCTCGGCCTGCGGCACCCGATAGAGATTCGAGACGTGAATCACCTTCGCCGCCTGTTCGGCGATCGCCCTGGTCAGGCCGGGATGGCCGTGGCCGAGCGACGATGTCGCGATCCCGGCGCCGAAATCGAGGAATCGTCGGCCGTCATCGGCCATCAGCCAGGCGCCGTCGCCATGGCTGAACGACACGTCGATCCGGTTGTAATTCGGCATGAGGGCAGGGATCATGTCGTGGTCACTTTCTTTCGCAACCACGCTATTGTGCGAAGGCGGGCCGCCAAGTCAAACGCCTTGCGGCGATATCGGCGCATGAAACCCCTCGGGCGCGGCAGGGTTGCGCTTTACGGCGGGCTGCGCGGCGTCCCGGCCCCCTCTACCGCCCGCGCCCGCGCTGCGCTACGCAAGCGGCATGACGCGCATGTCTCACGAGACGGCATCGGACACTTCGCGCCGCCGCGCCGTGGTCGATCTCGGGTCGAATTCGGTCCGCCTGGTGGTTTTCCAGGGCGAATCCCGCAACCCGATGCAGATTTTCAACGAGAAGGCGGTGCTGCGCCTGGCCCGTGGCCTGATCCGCACCGGCCAGCTCGACGATTCGGCGATGGACGAGACGGTGATGGTCATGCGCCGCTACGGCGCCATCGCCCGTGCCATGGGAGCGGCGCCGTTCGAGGCGCTGGCCACGTCCGCCGTGCGCGACGCGGCCAATGGCGCGGCGTTCGTTGCCCGGCTCGAAGCTGAAATTCCGGGTCTCAGGGTCATCGTGCTGAGCGGCGAGGAAGAGGCGCGGCTCTCCGCCGAGGGGGTTCTATGCGGCATTCCGGGCGCGGATGGCATTCTGGCCGATCTGGGCGGCGGGTCGCTCGAACTGGTCCGTCTTTCCGAGGGACGGATCGGCCCGGCCGCGACGGTGCCGGTCGGGGTGATCCGCCTCGCCGAGCGGGCGCTCGAGGACCGGACAAGGGCGCGGGCGATCGTCGCGGATGAGCTGGCCAGCGTTCCGTTTCTCGGCGAGGGCGAAGGGGGCGACCTGTATGTGTCCGGCGGCGCGTTCCGGGCGCTGGCGCGCATCCATATCGCCCAGACCGGCTATCCGCTGGCGATGGTCCATCATTACACCGTCGGGCGGGACGAGGCGCGCGACCTGTCCGCCGTGATCGGCGATGCGAGCCGCAAGCTGATCGAGCGGATGCCCGGCGTGGCGCGCAAGCGGATCGAGGATCTGCCTTACGCGGCGCTCATCCTCCGCCGTCTGCTGCGGGCGACCGGGGCAAGCCGGGTCGTGTTCAGCGCCAATGGCCTGCGCGAGGGCTGGTTTCTGCGGCAATTGCCGGAGGCGATGCGCCAGCAGGATCCGCTGATCGCCGCCGGACGTGATCTTACAGTGGGGTTGCTGCGCGACCCGGCGCTGCCGGGGGCGCTGATCGCCTGGACCGCCACGCTGTTCCCCGGCGAGCCGGCCTCGCACCGGCGGCTGCGCGAGGCGGCGTGCTGGTTCTCCGATATCGGCAATCACGAGCATCCCGAATACCGCGCCGAGCAGGCTTTCCTGCGTGTCCTGCGGCAAACCGGCGTCGGGCTCGATCACCATGCCCGCGCCTTTCTCGCCCTCACCCTTGCCCTGCGCTACGAGGCGCCGGTGGAAAGCGCGTTCCTCGCGCCCTCGCGCGCCCTGCTCGACATGGCGACGGCCCGCCGCGCCGAAACCCTCGGGGCGGCGCTGCGCCTGGCCTATACGCTGTCGGCCGGCACCCCTGCCTTGCTCGCCGCGACACGCCTGGAGCGCGACCGCGATCGGCTGGTGCTGTGTCTCGATGCCAGCAGCGGGGTTTTTGCCGGCGATCCGATCGAGCGGCGGCTGGTCCGGCTGGGCTCGCTGGTCGGGCTGGAGACGGAAATCCGGGTGGCGAAGGCGTAAGCCTTTCCACTCCGTCACGATTTTCTGGTGCTGGTGCGACGCCGGATTATCGCGCCCCCGATGCGATCGCCGACCGGTCGAGCCGGCAGGACGCCGGCACCGTGCCGTGGAACGGCAGCCAGTGTCGCGTTTCGCCGAAGATCGGCAGGCCGACATAGCCGCGCAGCGCGAGCGATCCGGCATGGTCGACATGGAATTCGGCATGATACCGCGCGCCATTGTGCGGATTGATGATGCGTCCGCGCCAGATCTTGCCGCCGGGGCGCGCTGCCGAGGGGCGGATCAGTTCGAAGCCGCACTGGCTGCGGCCCTGCCAGTCCTTGGGCATCGGGCTGCCGTGATCGAGCACGATGCCGACGATGTGCCCGCACAGCGCGGCGCTGCCATGAGCCGCGCCGCCACAACGCGCGATCTTCACGACCGCACCGCCTTCGCCCGTCAGCCAGTCACCAACGGGTGAGGCGGCCTGCGCCGCGGGCGATGCGGCGGCGATGCCGGCGAAGATTGCGAGTGAAGCGACCGGCAGGCAGCACAGCCGCGACCGGCTTCGTAAAATCCGTCGTACAATATTCAGGGCTATTGAAATCATCGGTGATTGATATGGTGAGTGCACGACGCTTTTGCTCACAAACAGTTGTCATATGTCCCATGCAGCGGCCGTTGCCATTGCATGACCGGCTGTATCCCGTTTCCTGCACTTGACTTGCAATCGTCCTGCCTGAGACGATTTGGGTGAAGGCCCTCAATGCCGGACCGCATCCGCGGCCCGCACTCCACGCAGGATCAAGCAGATGAACCGAACCCTGGCCGTTCTTGCCATGTCCGCCTCGCTGTCCGCGCTGGCCCCGGCAACGTCCCGCGCGAGCGGTGCGTTTCCAGGCGGAATCTGGACGCTCCAGGACGAAAATGCCTCGATCAGCACCCAAGCCCTGACCGATCGCTATTATGTGAACGGCGTGCATCTCGGCTGGACCTCGAATGCGGGAGAGGTTCCCGGCGCGGTTGCCGCGTTCGGCCATGCGGTGCTCGGCCAGGGCCGGCAGCGGATCAGCATCAGCCTGACCCAGAAGATCTTCACCCCGGCGGCGACGACGCTGATCAACCCGCCGGCGAACGACGAACCCTATGCCGGCTCGTTGCTGGCAAGCTTCAGCCTGATCCAGGATACCGCCGGCAGCCGGACGATCATGGGCTTCGATACCGGCGTGTTCGGGCGCGATGCGGGTGCCGAGATCGTCCAGAATACCACCCATGCGATCATCGGCCAGGGGCGGACCCATGGCTGGGCCTATCAGCTGCCGAGCGAACCTGCTTTCGACCTGTTCGCCAGCCGCATCTGGCGGTTGCGGCTGACCGCGCCGGGCGCCGGGCTGCAGGCGGATGCGTTGCCGCAGCTTTCGGCCATGGCCGGCACGACCGAAATCTATGCGGAACCGGGCGTTGTCTTCCGTCTTGGCGAGGGGCTGGATGCCGATTTCGGGGCGCCGCTCATCAGCCCGGGGCCGTCCGGCGGCGATGCCTTCAGCACCCGGCATTTCGCGTGGTATGTCTTTGCCGGCGCGGGTGCCAAGCTGGTCGCCCATGACGAATATCTGCAGGGCACGCTCTATCAGACCAGCCGCTCGGTGCGGCCGAACCGTGTCGTCGGTTCCTTCGAGGCCGGCGTGGCGTTGATCTGGCGCGGCGTCCGCCTGACCTATACGCAGGTGTTCCAGACCGAGCGCTTTCATGGCCAGTCCGGCGGCATTCATGAATATGGTTCTCTGGCCGCAACGGTCCGTTTCTGAGGGGCGCGCCGCGAGAATCGGCGCCGGGCCGAAAATTTTCTCTTTCCCAGTGCCGGCACGTGTGAATAGGATGAGGTTGTGAAGTTCGAAGATACGTTCATGTCAGGCGCGGATCGCAAAGGCACCGGAAACGGGCTGGGCACCGGAGTGGCGACCAGGACACGCGCGAAAACGCGCAAGCCATCGCTGTACAAGGTGCTGATGCTCAATGACGACTACACGCCGATGGAATTCGTGGTGCACGTGCTGGAGCGGTTCTTCGGCAAGAGCCGCCAGGAGGCCGAGCGGATCATGCTGCATGTGCATCGTCGCGGGGTCGGCGTCTGCGGCGTGTTCACCTATGAGGTGGCCGAAACCAAGGTGACCCAGGTAATGGATCTCGCGCGCCAGAGCCAGCACCCCCTGCAATGCACGATCGAGAAGGAATAGCGCGGTTGAGGCCGGCATTCCGGGTCGCTTCTGCGGCATGGGCGTGTTGTCCGCAGTCACCATTGCGAAAGTTTTTCGGTCTATCATGTCAGTAGTGCGACAGGCCGGGCGGAGGGCCAGACTCTCTGGCCCGGCGATGTAAACGCGGTTTCGGCCGCATCGGGCTTGACCAGGGCCGCAAGTGCGGCCCGACGGAAGTCCGGCTTGGAGAGTTTCGGATATGCTGTCTCGCAACCTTGAACAGACGCTGCATCGTGCCCTTGGTTTCGCTGCGGAACGCCGGCACGAATACGCCACGCTGGAGCATCTCCTGCTGGGCCTGATCGACGACGCCGATGCGCTCACCGTCCTGCGCGCCTGCGGTGTCGACATCGAGAGGCTGCGCCGCGAAACAACCGAATTCCTCGACAAGGAACTGGCCGGTCTCGCCACCGACCGGGGCGGCGATCCGAAGCCGACCGCCGGGTTCCAGCGCGTCGTCCAGCGCGCCGCGATCCATGTGCAGTCCTCCGGGCGGGACGAGGTGACGGGCGCCAATGTGCTGGTTGCGCTGTTCTCGGAGCGCGAGAGCCATGCGGTGTATTTCCTGCAGGCGCAGGACATGACAAGGCTGGACGCGGTCAATTTCATCAGTCACGGCATTGCCAAGTCGCCGGGGCGCTCGGCGCCGCGCACGCCCTCGGGCAGTGCGGAATCGAGCGAGGCCGAGCCCGAGCAGAAGCCGAAGCGCGGTCAGGACGCGCTGTCGAATTACTGCGTCAATCTCAACAAGAAGGCGCAGGCCGGCAAGATCGACCCGCTGATCGGCCGCGATAGCGAGATCGAGCGGACGATCCAGATCCTCTGCCGTCGCTCGAAGAACAACCCGCTCTTCGTCGGCGATCCGGGCGTCGGCAAGACCGCCATCGCCGAGGGGCTGGCCAAGCGCATCGTCGATGGCGAGGTGCCCGAAGTGCTGGCCAAGGCGACGATCTATGCGCTCGACATGGGGGCGCTGCTGGCCGGCACCCGCTATCGCGGCGATTTCGAGGAGCGGCTGAAGGCCGTCGTCACCGAGCTTGAAAACACGCCCGGCGCCGTGCTGTTCATCGACGAGATCCACACCGTGATCGGCGCGGGTGCGACCTCGGGCGGTGCGATGGATGCCTCCAACCTGTTGAAACCCGCTTTGTCCTCGGGCGCGCTGCGTTGCATCGGCTCGACCACCTACAAGGAGTTCCGGTCCTATTTCGAGAAGGACCGGGCGCTGGTTCGCCGGTTCCAGAAGATCGATGTCAACGAGCCGACGATCGACGATGCGGTGAAAATCCTGCGCGGCCTGAAATCGACCTACGAGAAGCACCACAAGGTCCGCTACACCGAAGAGGCCATCCGTGCGTCCGTGGAGCTGTCGGCAAAATACATCCATGACCGCAAGCTGCCGGACAAGGCGATCGACGTGATCGACGAGGTCGGGGCGTCCCGCATGCTGCTGCCCGAGAACAAGCGGCGCAAGACGGTCACGTTGCGGGATATCGAGGAAATCGTCGCCAAGATCGCGCGGATCCCGCCCAAATCGGTTTCCGCCGACGACAAGGAAACGTTGCGCACACTGGAGCGCGATCTGAAATCGATGGTGTTCGGGCAGGATTCGGCGATCGAGGCGCTTTCCGCCGCGATCAAGCTGGCGCGCGCCGGCTTGCGCGACGCCGAGAAGCCGATCGGCTGCTACCTGTTTTCCGGCCCCACCGGCGTCGGCAAGACGGAAGTCGCCCGTCAGCTCGCCTCGACGCTGGGCATCGATCTGACCCGGTTCGACATGTCGGAATACATGGAACGCCACTCGATTTCCCGCCTGATCGGCGCGCCGCCGGGCTATGTCGGGTTCGACCAGGGCGGCCTGCTTACCGATGCGATCGACCAGCATCCGCATTGCGTCCTGCTGCTCGACGAGATCGAGAAGGCGCATCCGGACCTGTTCAACATCCTGCTGCAGGTGATGGACCACGGCAAACTGACCGATCACAACGGCAAGACGGTCGATTTCCGCAACGTCATCCTGATCATGACGACCAATGCGGGTGCGGCCGACATGGCCAAGACCGCGATCGGCTTCGGCCGGGAGGTGCGCATCGGCGAGGACGAGGAGGCGATCAAGCGGCTGTTCACCCCCGAATTCCGCAACCGTCTCGATGCGATCATCCCGTTCTCCGGGCTGACGCCGGAAATCGTTGCCCGTGTCGTCGAGAAGTTCGTGATGCAGCTGGAGGCGCAGCTCGCCGATCGCAATGTCACGATCGAGCTCTCCTCGGCGGCGAAGGAATTCCTCGCCGAACGCGGCTATGATCCGCTCTATGGCGCGCGGCCCCTGGCCCGCGTGATCCAGGAGGAAATCAAGAAGCCGCTCGCCGAAGAGTTGCTGTTCGGCCGCCTCGCCACCGGTGGCGCGGTGAAGGTGACGGTCCGTGACGGCGAACTTGCGTTCGACATCGCGGAAGCGCCGAAACCAGCCCTGCCGAAGCCGGACGGCGATCAGGAAGAGTCGGTGCCGCCGCAGGAGGTCGATTAGAGCACGTTCCAATCCATCAGGACCGGAAAGTTGTCCAAGACAACCGCCGAACCGACGGGCCCGGCATTTATCTGAAGATCCAACCCCTGAAACTCATTCCTGAGTTTCAGGGGTTGTTTATTGATCTCCCGGCCATCACGGTTTGGCCTGCTGTCGAATAAGGTACAGTTGATAGCCACCTGCCTGGCCCACACGCTTGAGCCACGGTGGAGGCGTGTTGGCCGCCAGCAGGTGCCAGAGCGCACCCTGCTTGGCGCCCGCGACAAGGGCGGAATCATTGCCCCGTGCGGCACAGAAGAGCACGAACGTCGCCTCGGTTGCCCGCACCGCCGTAGGTTCGGCCGCGCCCGCCGGCGTTCGCCAGGCGGCACGATCGCGCATGAACGCGCGGAGCCCGTGATGATAGAGCGAGCCCACGCCGATGGCCTCCGTGCGATAAATCAGTTCGGGAACAAGGCCTGGGTCGGTCAGCACGATCTGGCCTGCCGTTGGCGCCAGCAGGCGTGTGGCCGATTGCAGCGAGCAGTGGCCCGCCGGTTTCGCCGGGTCTGGCCGCAGCGCCGCAGCCGCCATGCCGGGGACATAGACAAGCACAACAGGCGCCCAGACCAGCCCCACCCGCAGCAGCGCGGCGCGGCTTGGACGGGCGGCGAAATGCCGTGAAATGTCGTCGAGCGCGAGGGGCGCCAGCGCGACGGCAAAGGCGGCAGGATATTGCTGGAAAATCATCATGCGCGCGGTCAGGCCGAGCGCCAGCGCAAGGCCAGCGATGAGTATCAGCCACAGCCCCGCAATGTCCGGCGCGTGCCGGCAGCGCCAGGCGCGATGCAGGGCATAGGCCAAGGCGAGCAATCCCGGCGCAAGGCGGCTTGCAGCCAGCGACAGCGTCGTGGCCGGCTGGTCTTCGATGATCCCGCCGAAGAAGGCGTGCATTTCCCGCACGGGGATCAGCGCATAGGGGCCAAGTGCGACGGTCGGGTAGGTTGCGAGCCATGCCGCGAATGCGGTCCCCGCGGCGGCGATGCCAAGGCCCATGCGCAAATTGCCGTGCACCTTGCGGTCGAGCCCGGCAAGGCAGATTCCGACGATCGAGACGGCGAGCCCCAGCATCGCATAAACGATCGACAGCCGGTCGATTTCCGGCGTCAGCCACCCGCCATGTGGCGGGTCGATCCAGAGCGCGACCCACAAGATCGCGGCGAAACCGGCGCCGAGACGGGCGAGCGTGGCGCCGAGCGGGCGGAACAGCCACGCATAGCCCAGTGCGCTATAGCCGAGCATGACGAAGGGCATCGTCTCCGGCATCAGCCAGATCGCAAGGCCGCCAAACATCCCGGCCGCCCAGCCCATCCGCCGGGCGCCGAGGCCGGCCCGCAGCGTGCAGCCGAGTGCAAGCGCGGTGAGGGCGACCTGCGCGATATGGTAATGCACCACGCCGAAGCCGTTGAAACTGCGAATGCCGGGCAAAAGCGGCGCGATGATCGCCGGTGCCCAGAGCCAGCGCCCTTCGGTCAGCGGCGCTGCGGCGAAACCGAGTGCTGCGGCCAGCAGGCCGGCCGAGAGCGGGCCGGTGGCGACCCCTGCGGCGAACAGCGCGCGGTGCCAGCCGAGCAGCGGCGCCAGCGGCGCGGCGAGTGCCATGATCCAGGCATCGAACAGCCGAGACCACTCGACCACCAGCAACTGTCCCGAATCGTCGCGCCGGACGACGTTGAGCAGGTGACCCGCATGAAGCCCCTGGCGGAGCCGGACCAGCCGCATGTAGCTGTCAGGGTCGATCAGCGTTCCGTGCAGAACGGCAGGGATGGTCGTGGCGGATGCAAGAACGGTAATAACGGCAGCCGCCAGCGCCATGCCCGCATAGGCGGACGCGGGTGGCGATTTTCGCTGGAATGCATAATCGGCCGAAGCGCGCATCTCCGGCATATGCCATGCCGGAGCCTAATACATGGTGAACGCGGCGCGGCCCGGCTGGTTTCAGCCGCCGGCGGCTTGCGGCAGCCGCGCCGGGCGCGGCCCGCCGGCCATCCAGTCGAGGAGTTCCACGGTGTGGATCGTCGGCAGGCCGTCGCCGGCAAGCTGGGTGAGGCAGCCGATATTGCCGGCGGCGATCAGGTCCGGCTTGAGCGCGTGCAGCGTGCCGAGCTTGCGGGCGCGCAGCTGCCCGGCCATTTCCGGTTGCAGGATGTTGTAGGTGCCGGCGGAACCGCAGCACAGATGCGGATCCTTCGGCTCGGCGATGCTGAAGCCGGCGCGCCGTAGCAGGGTTTTCGGCGCGTCGGTCACGCGCTGGCCGTGTTGCAGCGAGCAGGCCGCGTGATAGGCCACGGTGAGTGGTGCTGCCGGTGTCCGGCTCGGCTTGTAGTCGAGCCGGAGCAGAAGTTCGGTGATGTCGACCGCGAGTTCGGAAATCCGCGCCGCATCCTTGGCTTCCGGCGTGTCGCGGAGCAGGAAGCCGTAATCCTTCAGCACGGTGCCGCAGCCGGATGTATCGGTCACCACCGCGTCCAGCCCGCCGGTGCCGATTTCCCGCATCCAGGCGGCGACATTGGCACGGGCAAATCCAAGCGCCTCGTCATGCCGGCCGAGATGGTGGGTGAGGGCGCCGCAGCATCCTGCCCCGGCTGCAACGACGACCTCGACACCCATACGGTTGAGCAGGCGGATCGTTGCGTCGTGAATGCCGGGATCGAGCACCTGCTGCGCGCAGCCGGCCAGCAGGGCGACGCGCGCGCGCCGCTCGCCGGTCGCGGGGAATACGCCGGGCCGTTCGGTCGAACTCGGCGGCGGCAGTGTCGCCGGCGCGAGGTCGAGCATCGCGCGCAGCCGCCGCATCAGCATCCCCTCGCCACGCACCAGGAAGCGGCCGAGCCGCCCGAGCGATGCGGCGCGCAGCGCCATCCGGAGGCGGGCGGGATAGGGCATGATCGCGGCGAGCAGGCTGCGCAGCGCCCGGTCATGCGCCGGGCGCTCATAGGTTTCCTCGACCCGCGTGCGGGCATGGTCGATCAGGTGCATGTAGTCGACGCCGGAGGGGCAGGTCGTCATGCAGGACAGGCAGGACAGGCAGCGATCGAGATGGAAGGCGACCGGCTCGCTCGCCGGCGCGCCGGTCTCCAGCATGTCCTTGATCATGTAGATGCGGCCGCGCGGGCTGTCATCCTCGTCGCCGACGGTCACGAAGGTGGGGCAGGTCGCGGTGCAGAAGCCGCAATGCACGCAGGAGCGCAGAATCCGGTCGGCCACCGCGATGTCGGGATCGGCCAGCTGATCGGGCGTGAAATTGGTTTGCATGTGTCCTCGTCCTCGGGCGCGGGCGCCCGCTGCTCCTGCTCAGGCGGCGTGAAGCCGCCCGGGGTTGAGAATCCCGGCCGGGTCGAACGCGGCGGCGACGCGGCGGCGAATCGCGGCCATCGCCTCGGGCTCGCGTTGCAGCGCGTCGGGGTGATGACGCAGCGCGTCGGGCGCGCGCAGCAGCCACCATTCGCCGCCGGCGCGCCTCGTGGCGGAGGCGATCGCGGTATGGGCCGCCTCGGTCCCCGGTCCGCTCAGGAACGCGAGGCCGCCGCCCCAGTCGAGATATCCGTCGAGCCCGGCGCCGCGCGCCGCCTCGAGAACCGCGGGGCCGGCCGATGGCCGCACCGAGATGCGCCAGACCGCGTCCCCATCGCGCACGGCAAGCGGTGCTGCGTCGCGCACCGCGCGCCACAGCCCCAGGCTGGCCGAGGTGTCGAGCTGCTCGACCGTGCCGAACGCGCCCCAGATTTCGGCGAGGCGGCCGATCCGGTAATGAACCGAGTCGGTGAAATCCTCGATCCGCGCAATGGTGATCGCGCGCGCATGACCCAGCGCTGCGGCGGCACCTTCCGGCAAATGCGCGGCGCCGGTCACCGAGAAGGGCGAGCCGAGCGCCGCCGACAGCGCCTTGACGGCGGTTGCCGCATCAAGCCCGGCCAGCAGCACGGTGCCGGTTGCTTCGGGGGCGGGGAGCACTTTCAGCGTGATCTCGCTCATCACGCCGAGCGTGCCGTAGGAGCCGGTGAACAGCTTGCAGAGGTCGAGACCGGTGACGTTTTTCAGCACGCGCCCGCCGGAGCGGATCACCTCCGCCCGGCCGGTCACGGCGCGGATGCCCATCACATGGTCGCGCATCGCGCCCCAGGCGATCCGCCGCGGACCGGACAGGTTGGTCGCGATGATGCCGCCCACTGTCTGCGCCTCGGCGCCGAGAAAGGCGTAATGCGGCGGCTCGGCGATCAGGTGCTGGCCGGCTTCCGCAAGCTTCGCCTCGAGCGCGGCCAGGGTGGTGCCGGCGCGCGCGGAGACGATGAGTTCCTGCGGCGCATGCAGCGGAATCCCGGTGAGGTTGCGGGTGGAGAGCGTTTCCGCCGTCTGCACCGGACGGGCGAACCCGGCCTTCGAGCCGAGTCCCTCGATGGTCAGCGGAGTGCGTGACGCCGCCGCTGCCTCGATCGCCGCGACCAGCCCGGCTTCGTCGGAGGGAGCGATCATGCCGCGTGCGGCATCGGCGCCGTTTCCGTGCCCGGCTTGAGCGGAAACACCTTCGCCGTGTTCAGCAGCCAGCCGGCGTCGAAGGCGGTCTTGACGCGGCGCTGCTGGTCCAGCTCGGTTTCGGTGAACTGCACGCTCATTAGATCGCGCTTCTCGACGCCGACGCCATGCTCGCCGGTCAGGCAACCGCCGACCTCGACGCAGAGCTTGAGGATATCGGCGCCGAAAGCCTCGGCCTTGTGCATGCTCTCGGGATTGTTGGCGTCGAACATGATCAGCGGGTGCAGGTTGCCGTCGCCGGCGTGAAAGATGTTGGCGACGCCGAGCCCGTATTGCTCGCTCATCTCGCCGATGCGACGCAGCACCTCGGGCAGGGTGCTGGTGGGGATCGTGCCGTCCATGCAGAGATAGTCCGGGCTGATCCGCCCGATCGCGCCGAACGCGCCCTTGCGTCCCTTCCAGATCGCCGCCGATTCCTCGGCCGATTGCGAGACCTTGAGGCTGATCGGGTCGAACCGGGCGCAGATTTCCTTGATCCGCCCGAGCAGCGAATCCTGCTCCTCGACCGAGCCCTCGACCTCGATGATCAGCATCGCCTCCGCATCGAGCGGATAGCCGGCCTTGGCGAAGGCCTCGCAGGCATGGATCGCCGGACGGTCCATGAATTCCAGCGCCACGGGAATGATGCCGGAGCCGATGATCGCATCGACGCAGCGCCCGGCAATCTCGTTCGACTTGAACGCCGCGAGCATCGCCCTGGTGCCTTCTGGTGCGCGCAGCAGCCGCACGGTGATTTCGGTGGCGATGCCGAGCTGGCCCTCGCTGCCGATCACGATGCCCATCCAGTCATAGCCGGCGGTATCGAGATGCGCGCCGCCGAGTTCCAGGATTTCGCCCTCGATGGTGACCAGCTTGATGCCGAGCACGTTGTTCGCGGTCACGCCATATTTCAGGCAGTGCGCGCCGCCCGAATTCATGCCGATATTGCCGCCGATCATGCAGGCGAGCTGGCTGGAGGGGTCGGGGGCGTAGAAGAAGCCATCCGCCTCGACGGCCTTGGTGATGCCGAGATTGGTGACGCCGGCCTGCACCACCGCGTAACGGTCGGCGTAGTTCACGTCGAGAATGCGGTTCATCCGCATCATCCCGACCACCACGGCGTCGGCCAGCGGCAGGGCGCCGCCCGCGAGCGACGTGCCGGCCCCGCGCGGGACGACCCGCACCCCGTTCTGGTGGCAGAAGCGCAGCACCGCGGCGACCTGTTCGGTCGATTCCGGCAGGACGACGGCCAGCGGCATCTGCCGGTAGGCGGAGAGGCCATCGGTTTCATAGGGCTTGAGCCGGGATGGATCGGTGATCACGGCCCGTGCGGGCAGGAGAGCACGCAAGCCCTCATGCACGGCATCGCGCCGGGCGAGCACATCTGTCTTTGGCTGCGGCAAGGCTATCACGGCTTTACACTCCCCATCACCCACGCGTGAGATAATATCGCGGGGCCGAAACGGAAAGAGGGCATCCGCCGGCATGCACCGGAAGCACGAAACGAAATCACCCGGAGCCTTGCGGTCCGGGCGTCGTTACGCGCGCGGTGGGGCGCCGGCGGACCGGCGCAGCGGTTCAGCCCTGGCGGGCTTTCATCCGCGGGTTCTTCTTGTTGATCACGTAGACCCGGCCATGGCGGCGCACGACGCGGCAGTTCTTGTCGCGGACCTTGGCAGAGCGAAGTGAATTACGGACTTTCATGACACGGTTCTCGGGCTGTTCAGGATGTTGCAAGGGCTTATGGAAAGAGCCGCGCCCCCTGTCAACCGCCGCGGCGCAGATCCGCCCCGATTGACGCGGCGGCGGCCGGGTCGCATGGAACGGAAACCGGCAAGGAGTATGACGATGGCGGAGCGGATGCGGATTTCGGCCCAGCGGATCGGCTTGATGCTGACCGCCTTTCTGATGATCACGCTGATTGGCGTGTTCGCCACCTTTGCGGTGCCGATTCCGGCGATGCGCGGCGTTCTCGCCGAGCAGGCGATTGCCCGTGCCGCCGCCTCCGGCGATCCGGCGTCCATGGCCTCGGCCCTCGCCGCTGCCCGCCCGCTGCTGGGCGTGAGCGCGCGCAAGACGCTGGCAACCCTTGCCCCCGACCGCGCCGGGCTCGGCCGCGCCGCCGAACTCGTGGCGAAGGATGCAGGGCTGGGGAGCAATCTTGTCTCCTACCGGCTGCGGCTGCTGGTGATCATCATCGGCGTGCTGATGGCGCTGTTCGGCGTTGCCCTGCTCGGCATCGGCGAGAGCCGGCCCACCCCCACCATCATGAAGGCCCCTGAACCATGAGTCGCATTGCCTATGTCAACGGCCGCTACGTTCCCCAGCGCGACGCCGCGGTGAATGTCGAGGATCGTGGCTACCAGTTCGGCGACGGCGTCTATGAAGTGATCCACATCCATGACGGGCGCTTCGTCGATACCGGGCTGCATCTCGCCCGCCTCGCCCGCTCGCTGCGCGAACTCGCCATCGCGAAACCGATGGAGGATGCCGCCCTGCTCGCCGTGCTGCGCGAGGTGGTGCGCCGCAACCGCATCCGCGAGGGCATCGTCTACATGCAGGTGAGCCGCGGCGTCGCCCGGCGCGACCATGCCTTCCCGCGCGACGTGGCACCGGCGCTGGTCATCACCGCGCGGCACGGCGCAGCCTTCCCGCGCGATATCGACGCCTGGACCGGCACGGCCATCACCGTGCCGGACATCCGCTGGGGCCGGGTCGACATCAAGACCGTGAACCTGCTGCCCAACTGCCTCGCCAAGCAGAAGGCGCGCGAGGCCGGCGCCTACGAGGCGATCCTGGTCGACCGGGACGGCAATGTCACCGAAGGTTCGTCCACCACCGTCTGGGCGGTCGATGCCGGGGGAGTGCTGCGCACCCGCCATCTCGATCATCACATCCTGCCGGGCTGCACCCGCGCCGCGGTGATCGCGCTGATGGAGGCGGCCGGCATCCGCTTCGAGGAGCGCGGCCTGACCGAGGCGGAACTGCGCGCGGCGCGCGAGATTTTCCTGACCAGCGCCACCTCCTATGTGAAGCCGATGGTCCGGCTCGACGGCGCGGCGGTCGGCGACGGGGCGCCCGGCCCGGTGGCCCGCCGCCTGTTCGAGCTGTTCGCCCGCCATGCCGACGGTGCCGCGCACAACGCCTCCCGCCTTGCGTCTTTCAGCGGAATCGGATGAAACGCCCTCATGACCCCGCACGACCAGACTGACCACACGCGCTACCGGCGCGTTTTGCTCAAGGTTTCCGGCGAAGCCCTGATGGGCCATCGCGATTACGGCCTGGATACCGAAACGGTGGCAGCCATCGCCCAGGACATCGCCCATGTCGTTGCCATGCGCGTCGAGGTCTGCCTCGTGATCGGCGGCGGCAACATCTTCCGCGGCATTTCCGGCGCCGCCGGCGGGATGGACCGCGCCCAGGCGGACTATATGGGCATGCTCGCCACCGTGATGAACGCGCTCGCCATGCAGTCCGCACTCGAGAAGCGCGGCGTGGCGACGCGGGTGCAATCGGCCATCCCGATGTCCGCCGTCTGCGAGCCCTATATCCGCCGGCGCGCCGAGCGGCACATGGAAAAGGGCCGCGTAGTGATCTTCGCCGCCGGGACCGGCAATCCGTTCTTCACCACCGATACCGCCGCAGCGCTGCGCGCCGTCGAGATGAAGTGCGACGCGCTGCTCAAGGGCACCCAGGTCGATGGCGTCTACTCCGCCGATCCGCGCAAGGTGCCCGGCGCCGAGCGCTACGCCGAACTCACCTATCACGACGTTCTCGCCCGCGATCTTTCGGTGATGGATGCGGCCGCGATCAGCATCGCCCGCGAGAACGACCTGCCGATCATCGTCTTCAACATCCACGCGCCGGGCGCCTTCGCCAGCGTCATGCGGGGCGAGGGCAAGTTCACCCGCATCGTGGAACAGCGCTAGGAGCCCACCATGGACGCCGATCTCGACACCCTGCTCGCCGACCTGCAACGCCGGATGGACGGCGCGATGGAAACGCTGAAGCGCGAATTCTCCGGCCTGCGCACCGGCCGCGCCAACCCCGCCCTGCTCGATCCGGTCAAGGTCGAGGCCTACGGCACGCTGATGCCGCTCAACCAGGTGGCCACCGTGGCGGTGCCGGAAAGCCGCATGCTGACCGTTCAGGTCTGGGATCGCGGCATGGTGAACGCGACCGTCGCCGCCATCCGCGATTGCGGGCTCGGCCTCAACCCGCAGCCGGACGGGCAGATCATCCGCGTGCCGCTGCCGCTGCTGACCGAGGAGCGCCGCAACGAACTCGCCCGCGCCGCCGGCAAATATGCCGAGGGTGCGCGCGTCGCGGTGCGCGGCGTGCGCCGCGACGGAATGGAGACGATCAAGGGCTTCGAGAAGAAGCACCAGATCGGCGAGGACCAGGGCCGCGACTGGGCGGATCGCGTGCAGAAGCTGACGGACGCGACGATCAAGAAAATCGACGAACTGCTCGTCGAGAAGGAAAAGGACATCCGGCAGATCTGAGCCGCCCGATGTCCTCCCCCTCCCAGGGCGCGCGGCCAGCCCCGGTGCCGCGCCACATCGCCATCATCATGGATGGCAACGGGCGCTGGGCGGCGCGGCGCGGCCTGCCGCGCGCGGCAGGGCATCGCGAGGGTGTGCTGGCGGTCCGCCGTACCATCGAGGCGGCGATCGGCCACGGCGTCGAATGGCTGACCCTCTTCGCCTTTTCCTCGGAAAACTGGCGGCGCCCGATCGAGGAGGTCACGGATCTCACCTTCCTGCTCCGGCACTATCTGCGCTCTGAGCTGCGCGAACTCGGCGAGGCCGGCGTTCGCCTTCACGTCATCGGCGAGCGCGACCGCTTCGGGCCATCGCTGCAGGCCGAACTTGCGGAGGCCGAGGCACGCACCGAAGCCAACCGCAAGCTCAACCTCGTCATCGCCCTGTCCTATGGCGCCCGCGCCGAAATCGCCGGCGCCGCGCGCCGCATCGCCGCGGCGGTCGCGGCCGGCGCGCTCGACCCGGCGGCGATCGACGAGACCCTCTTCGCCACCCATCTCGCCACCGCCGGCATGCCCGACCCCGATCTCGTGATCCGCACCAGCGGCGAGCAGCGCCTCTCCAATTTCCTGCTCTGGCAGGCCGCCTACGCGGAATTCGTGTTCGACGAGGCGCTGTGGCCCGATTTCGGCGCGGCCAATCTCGGCCAGGCGATCGCGGAATATGCAAGGCGCGAGCGCCGCTTCGGCGCCCGTCCCGATCCCGCATCCCCGTCCGCGTCCCCGTCCGCATCCCCGTCCGCGGCTGGCGCGGACGGATGAGCGCGATCTCGCCGATGCCCTCGCCCGGCGGCACGCCCGGACGCTTCCACGATCTCGGCCTTCGCGCGGCCTCTGCCGCGGTGCTGGTGCCGGTGGCGCTCGGCGCGCTCAGCTGGGGCGGGCTGGTCTGGGCGGCGTTGCTGGTGCTGCTGTTCGCCGGGCTGATGCGCGAGTGGATCGGGCTTGGCCGCCACATCGTGCCGGCGGCACGGCCGCGCTTCCTGCTTGCGGGCGTCGTCTATGCCGCGGTGCCCGCCGCCGCACTGCTCTGGCTGCGCGACCGCCCGCACGGCCTTGCCGCCGTGCTGTTCCTGCTCGTCGTGGTGTGGATGACCGATATCGGCGCCTATGCCGCGGGTCGCCTCCTCGGCGGGCCCAGGCTCGCCCCGGCGATCTCGCCGGGCAAGACCGTGAGCGGCGCGATTGGCGGGCTTGCCGTCGGCGTGCTGGCCGGGTTGCTGGTTGCCCGCACGCCGGCTTCCATCCTGCCGGCGGCGGTGCTCAGCATCGTCTCCCAGGCCGGCGATCTCGCGGAAAGCGCGCTCAAGCGCCGTATCGGCGTCAAGGATTCCGGCCGGACGATTCCCGGCCATGGCGGCCTGTTCGACCGGCTCGACGGCGTTCTCGCCGCCGCACCGGTGGCGGCCGCGCTCGCATTGCTCGCCCAGGGAGGGGGATTGCCATGGCAGTGAAGACCGTCACCATTCTCGGCTCGACCGGCAGCGTCGGCACCCAGACCATCGACCTGCTACAGGCCGATCCGGCCAAATACCGGGTCCGCGCGCTGATCGCCGGGCGAAACGCCGCCCTGCTCGCGGCTCAGGCCCGCGCGCTGCGCGCCGAGATCGCCGTGATTGCCGACGAGAGCGCCTTTCCCGCCCTGCGCGATGCGCTGGCCGGCAGCGGCATCCGTGCCGAGGCCGGGCGCGCCGCCGTGATCGCCGCCGCCGCCGAGCCGGCGGACTGGACGATGGCCGCGATCACCGGCACCGCCGGCCTCGAACCCACTCTTGCCGCCACCCGCAACGGCGGCGCCATCGCCCTGGCCAACAAGGAGGCGCTGGTATCCGCCGGCGACGTGTTCCTCGCCGCGATCGCGGCCGCCGGCGCGACGCTGCTGCCGGTCGATTCCGAGCATAACGCCATTTTCCAGTCGCTGGCCGATGGCAACCGCGATGCCCTGGAAAAGATCATCCTCACCGCGTCCGGCGGGCCGTTCCGCGAGGCGAGCCTCGCGGAGATGGCCGAGGCCACGCCGGAGAGCGCGCTGAAGCATCCGGTCTGGTCGATGGGGGCGAAAATCTCGATCGATTCCGCCACCCTGTTCAACAAGGGGCTGGAAGTGATCGAGGCGGCGCGGATTTTCGCCCTCGCGCCGCACGAGATCGAGGTGCTGGTGCATCCGCAGTCGATCGTCCATGGCATGGTGTGCTACCGTGATGGCTCGGTTCTCGCCCAGATGGGGGCGCCGGACATGCGGATCCCGATTGCCCACGCGCTGGCCTGGCCGGCGCGGCTCGCCACCGCCTCGCCCCGGCTCGACCTTGCCGCAGCCGCCCGGCTCGATTTCCTGGCACCGGATCCGGTGCGGTTTCCCGCCCTTCGCCTCGCGCGCGAGGCGCTCGAAGCCGGGCAGGGCGCCTCGACCGTGCTCAACGCCGCCAATGAAATCGCCGTCGAGGCGTTCCTGCGCCGGCGCATCGGCTTTCTCGACATCGCCGCCGTCGTCGAACGGACCATGCAGCGCCTCGGCGCACCGCCGATCGGCGATCTCGCCGCGGTGCTCGCCCTCGATGCCGAGGCCCGCGCCGTGGCGGACGCGGAGCTGCGGACAAAGTCGGGAACCCGGGCGGCGTGACCCCCTGTCGCGGCGCCGGCGAAATCCCATATCGCAAAGTGCGTTCCGCGGCAGCAGACACGAAGGCGCCATGACCGATCTTCTCCGTTCCGTTCTCGGCTTCATCGTCGTTCTCGGCGTTCTGGTGACCGTGCATGAACTCGGTCATTACCTCGTCGCCCGCTGGCGGGGCGTGACGGTCGAGGTGTTCTCGCTCGGCTTCGGCCCGACCCTCGTCTCCCGCATCGATCGCCACGGCACGATCTGGAAGCTTTCCGCCATTCCGCTCGGCGGCTATGTGCGGATGCGCGGCTGGGCGGAGTTCGGCGCCGAATCCGGCGCTTCCGTCGATCCGGGAAGTTTCGGCGCCAAGCCGCTGGCGGCGCGGGCGGCGGTGGTGGCGGCGGGCCCGGTGGCGAATTTCCTGCTCGCGATCGTCCTGTTCAGCGCGATCTTCGCCACCTCCGGCGTGCCGACGGTGCTGCCCGTGGTCAGCAAGGTGCTGGCCGGCTCGCCCGCGCAGGCGGCGGGGCTGGTGAAGGGCGACCGGATCGTGAGCATGAACGGCGCGCCGATTTCGACGTTCGACCAGCTGAGCGCCGTGGTCGCCGCCCATCCCGGCGGCAGGATCGCGCTGAGCTACGAGCGCGGCGGCCAGACCCGCAGCCTCGATCTCTCGCTCGGCAGCGTGACAGCCGGCGGGCGGCAGATCGGCCGGCTCGGCATCGAGGGGGCCGATGTGCGGATGCGCCGTCTTTCGCCGCCGCGGGCGCTGCTCCGCGGGGTGGCGGTGACCTGGCAGGCGAGTATGACGACGCTGCACGGGCTCTGGCAGCTGGTCGATCATCAGAAGGGGCTCAACCAGCTCGGCGGCCCGGTCAGGATCGCGCAGATCTCCGGCCAGGCGGTGGCGCATGGCCTGACCGATCTCCTGAGTTTCATGGCGCTGCTCTCGGTCAATCTCGGCCTCATCAACCTCGTGCCGATCCCGGTGCTCGATGGTGGCCACCTGCTGTTCTACGCGGCCGAAGCCGCCGCCGGGCGGGCCCTGCCGCGGCGGGTGCAGGAAATCGCGCTGCAATTCGGCGCGGCGCTGCTGGTCTGCCTGATCGTTTTCGTGACCTGGCACGACATCGCCCATCTCGTCGGCTAGAGCATCACCCGATCGGATGGGGGGATCATCTGATCGGGGATAAAGATGCTCCAAGGGGCTCCGGGGCTCCGGGGGCGCCGGATAAATGCTGGCGGGGCCGGCGCGCGAGGCTGAAAATTGCGCCGCAAGCCGGTGTCACGCCTGCCATGTTGCGCCGGGGTGGTTGCCAAGCGGCGTGTTTTCCCTCATTCGATCCGCCGGACCGGTTACCCAGCGCCCGAGGGAGGCTTGAGATGCGCGTATATTACGACAGTGATGCCGATGTGAACCTGATCAAGGCGAAGAAGGTCGCCGTGGTCGGCTACGGCAGCCAGGGCCATGCCCATGCCCTGAACCTCAAGGAATCCGGGGTGAAGGAGCTTGTCGTAGCACTCCGCAAGGGCTCCGCCGCGGTGGCCAAGGCCGAGGCCGCCGGCCTTCGGGTGATGACCCCGGAAGAGGCAGCCGCCTGGGCCGACGTGGTGATGATCCTGACGCCGGATGAAGGCCAGGGCGACCTCTACCGCGACAGCCTGGCCGCGAATCTGCGCCCGGGTGCGGCGATTGCCTTCGCCCACGGCCTCAATATCCACTTCAACCTGATCGAGCCGCGCCCCGATATCGACGTGTTCATGATCGCGCCGAAGGGCCCCGGCCACACGGTGCGCAGCGAATACCAGCGCGGCGGCGGCGTGCCCTGCCTTGTCGCGGTGGCGCAGAACCCCTCCGGCAATGCGCTCGACATCGCGCTGTCCTACGCCTCGGCGGTTGGCGGCGGCCGTGCCGGCATCATCGAGACCACCTTCAAGGAAGAGTGCGAGACCGACCTGTTCGGCGAGCAGGCCGTGCTGTGCGGCGGCCTCGTCGAGCTGATCAAGGCCGGGTTCGAAACGCTGGTCGAGGCCGGCTACGCGCCGGAAATGGCCTATTTCGAGTGCCTCCACGAGGTGAAGCTGATCGTCGACCTCATCTATGAGGGCGGCATCGCCAACATGAACTACTCGATCTCGAACACCGCCGAATACGGCGAATACGTCACCGGCCCGCGGATGATCACGCCGGAGACGAAGGCCGAGATGAAGCGCGTGCTGGACGATATCCAGAAGGGCCGTTTCACCCGCGACTGGATGCTCGAGAACAAGGTGAACCAGACCAACTTCAAGGCGATGCGCCGCGCCAATGCCGCGCACCCGATCGAGGAGGTCGGCGAGAAGCTGCGCGCCATGATGCCCTGGATCAAGAAGGGCGCGCTGGTCGACAAGACCCGCAACTGATCGAGGGCGCGACCGGCTTTCGCGTCGCGCGCTTCTTCACTACAAGGATCCCCGGCCCGCTGCTGCGGCCGGGGATCTTTCGTTTCGAGGGAGGCAAAGCATGAAAATCGCCAAGGACGCCACCGAACTGGTCGGCAATACCCCGCTGGTCCGGATCAACCGCCTTGCCGCCGGCCTGCCCGGCACGGTTCTCGCCAAGCTCGAATTCTTCAATCCCGCCAATTCGGTGAAGGACCGCATCGGCGTCGCCATGATCGAGGCGGCCGAGCGCGCCGGCAAGCTGACCCCGGACAGCGTGATCGTCGAGCCGACCTCGGGCAATACCGGCATCGCCCTGGCCATGGTTTGCGCGGCCAAGGGCTATCGCTGCATCCTCACCATGCCCGATACGATGAGCAAGGAGCGCCGCGCGGTGCTGCGTGGCTACGGTGCCGAGGTGGTGCTGACGCCGGGCGCCGAGGGGATGGGCGGGGCGATCGCGAAGGCGCGCGAAATCGCCGCTTCCGGGCCCAATCACTTCATTCCCCAACAGTTCGAGAACCCGGCCAACCCCGAGATCCACCGCCGCACCACGGCCGAGGAAATCTGGCGCGACACCGATGGCGCGGCGGATATCCTGGTTGCCGGCGTCGGCACCGGCGGCACCATCACCGGCACCGGGCAGGCGCTGAAGGCGCGCAAGCCGTCGTTCCGCTGCGTCGCGGTCGAGCCGGATACCTCGCCGGTGCTCTCCGGCGGCGAGAAGGGTCCGCACATGATCCAGGGGATCGGCGCCGGTTTCGTGCCCGACATTCTGGACACCGGGGTTTACGACGAGGTGGTCCGCGTGACCAACGACCAGGCGCTGGAGATGGCCCGCCGGGCGGCGCGCGAGGAGGGCTTGCTCGTCGGCATTTCCTCGGGGGCGGCGCTGCATGCCGCGGTCGAGGTGGCGCGGCGGCCCGAAAGTGCCGGCAAGATGATCGTCGTCATCATTCCCTCCTATGGCGAGCGCTATCTCTCCACCGCCCTGTTCGCCGGGCTGGCCGATTGATCGCCGCTCTCGCGCATCTCATCACCGCGGTCATCTCTGCCCTCGGCTATGCCGGGGTCGCGGGGCTGATGGCGCTCGAATCCGCCTGCATTCCGCTGCCCTCCGAGATCATCCTGCCATTCTCCGGCTATCTGGTCTCGACCGGCCGGTTCGAACTGTGGCCGGTGGCGCTGGCCGGCGCGATCGGCTGCAATCTCGGCTCCACCCTCGCCTGGGCGGTGGGCTATGCCGGCGGGCGGCCGCTGGTGCAGCGCTGGGGGCGCTACATCCTGCTCGATGCCGGCGAACTCGCGCTGGTCGAGCGGTTTTTCGCGCGATACGGCGCGGTGACCGTGCTGGTCAGCCGGATGCTACCGATCGTGCGCACCTACATCGCCCTGCCGGCCGGCATCGCGCGGATGAATTTCTGGCGCTTCCAGCTCTATACCTTCATCGGCTCGCTGCCCTGGTGCCTCGGCCTCGCCTATGCCGGGCTCCGGCTCGGCCGCGCCTGGGACAGTTCGCCCCGGCTGCAATCCTTCATGCACGGCTTCACCGCGCTTACCGCGCTGGCGATCGTCGTCTTCATCGCCTGGTATGCGCGCAAGCTCTGGCGCAATCATCGCCCTTCGGCGCGCGCCGGCTGATGGGCGCGCCGGACGGGAGCGAGCTGGATAGCCGCCTTGCCCTGATCGCCGCCTGCCAGCAGATGAACGCGCTCGGCATCAACCAGGGCAATGCCGGCAATATCAGCGTCCGTCATGGCGATACCATGCTGATCTCGCCCTCCGCGACGCCCTATCACCTGATCGAGCCGGACATGGTCGCCGCCATGCCCGTCGCGGGTGAATACGGCGCCTGGCAGGGCACGCGGAAACCCTCGACCGAATGGCGCTTTCATCTCGACATCATGCGCGCCCGGCCCGAGGTGAACGCCATCGTTCATACCCATGCCACCTTCGCCACCACGCTGGCCATCGCCCGGCGCAATATCGAGGCCTGCCATTACATGATTGCGGCCTTCGGCGGTGCCGATGTGCGGTGCGCGCCCTATGCCACCTTCGGCACGAAGGCGCTTTCGGCGCATGCGCTGACCGCGCTGGACGGGCGGATGGGCTGCCTGCTCGCCAATCACGGCATGATCGTGCTGGGCGAAACCCTCGACCGGGCGATGTGGCGCGCGGTCGAGCTCGAAACCATCGCCCGGCAATATTATCACGCGCTGCTGCTCGGCAATCCGCATATCCTCAGCGCCGCCGAGATCGATGCGGCGATTGCCCAGTTCGCCTTCTATGGCCTGCACGACGACGCCTGATGACGTGCCCTTCCGGGCGTATCGGATGACCGCCGTGCCGCCCTGACGGGTTATCGCGCCGAGGGCAGGCGCCAGCCGCGATAGATCGCCATCATCCGCAGGAAGACGCAGAGCCCGACGCCGCTCCAGGCGGCAACCGGCTGGGCGATGTGGAGATAGGCGCCGGAGACCACCGCCAGCGCCCCGGCTAGGGCGGCCACGGCATAGATGTCGGCGAGCAGCACCGTGGGCACCCGCATGGTCAGGATGTCGCGCACCATGCCGCCGCCGATCGCGCTGACCATGCCGAGGATCGCCGCCATCGGCCAGTTGATCCCATGGTCCAGTGCCTTCCTGGTTCCCGCCACCGCGAACATGCCAAGCCCGATCGCGTCGAAAAACATCACCGGATGAGACAGGCGTGCGAAGACCCGGAAAAAGCTGAAGACGAACAACCCGCCCGCCAGCGCGATGGCGAGGTTGTGCCAGCTCGCGACCGATTCCGGCGGCACCGCGCCGATCATCACGTCGCGCAGGATGCCGCCGGAGACCGCGGTGACATAGGCGAGCACCATCACGCCGAACAGGTCCATCCGTTCCTGCACGCCGCGCGCCGCACCGCTCATCGCGAAGACCAGCGTGCCGGTCATGTCGAGCCCGGCAACGAGCGGATGCACGATTCCGACCGGGTTCATGCGCGGGGTTCCGGCATCGGGGCGGGGCTTTCGAACGGGGGAGAGATCACGGGCGGCACCGGCAAGAGAGAGGTGCTGCCGAGCTAGCCGGTTTCGCCTGCGGATGCCACAGGCAAGCCGGCCGCTGGAACCAGCGCAGCCCCGATCGTTGCCGCGACCCTGCCCAACTCGTCGCCGAGCCGTTCCAGCGCCGCCGGCTCATGCTGGCCCGCGATCGCGATGCCGCTCATGGCAAGACGCGGCCGCCCCGCGCGATCGACGATGGCGGCGCCTACGACATGCAGGCCGGCATAGGCGTTACCGGCATCGATCGCCCAGCCGCGTGAACGGGCCAGGGCCACCTCGCGGCAATATTGCGCGAAGTACGGCGGTGACTGCCAGCGGAGCCCGGCAAAGCGCCGCGCCAGCTCGTCCGGCTCCAGGTCGAGCGCCGCCGCGACGCAGCGCCCCGCAGCCCCGAGCAGCGCCGGCAGTCGCAGCCCGGGAGGGACGTCCACCCGCACCACGGCGCCGCCATGCGCGCGGTCGGCCGCCACGAGATGCCCATCCCCGGTCACCCGCCAGAGCACGAGCGGCACGCCATGTTTCCGCGCCAGCCGATCGAGATCCGGGTGGATGGCCTCCGCGAGCCCGAACCCGGCGAAACTGGCCGCGATTTCCGCAACTCCGAGGCCGAGCGCATAGGTTTTGGCAGTGGTGTCGAACGCGACAAACCGCAACCGCGTCAGGGTTCGCAGGATCGCGAAGCAGCTGCTGGGGCTGATCGTGGTCTCCCGGGCAATCGTCGCAACGCCGTGGGGCGTGGCCGATGCTGCCAGGTATCGCAGAATGCGGACGGCATGAACCACGGCGCCCACATCCCGCACTTCACGTTCGGTATTGATCATTCGCCATTCCGATTGTCATTCCTGACCCCGAATGCTATCCCGCCGATCTAACGCGAAGTGATTTACAATAGATGAATGTCAGGACGCATCCCTCAAGGGTCGCGGCATGTGGCGAAGGCGGGAACCGCCGTGGCGGCCCGGCGTGGACAGGGTGGGGTGCGGCCGGCTTCAGGAGGATGAGTGACAATCGATCCCGAAATTCTGTTGAATTTCCCGATCCCCGAAATTCGCCAGCGCATCACGGGCGGTGACGCCGCTTTCTACGCGCTCTCCGTCGGCATGGGGCAGGACCCGACCGATCCCCGCCAGCTGGCCTATGCCGATCCGCATCGCGGCCCGCGTGTCTTGCCATGGATGGCCCTCGTGCTCGGGCATCCCGGTTTCTGGCTGGCCGATCCGCGCACCGGGGTCGACGCCGTTCGCCTCGTGCATGGCGAACAGGCGCTCGAACAGCATCATCCCCTGCCGCCCGAGGGCGAAGTCATCGGGCGAACCCGGGTCACCCGGCTGGTGGACAAGGGAAAAGGCCGCGGCGCGCTGCTGTTTTCCGAGAAGCAGCTTCGCGATGCAGTCACCGGCACCCTCTATGCCACTGCCCGCAGCACCACTTTCCTGCGCGGCGATGGCGGCTTCGGCGGCGACCCCGGCCCGGTGCCGCCGCCGCCGCCGCCGCCGCTGCCATCCGGCGCGCCGGATGCGGTGGTCGACCTGCCGACCCGGCCGGAACAGGCCCTGTTCTACCGCCTCAACGGCGATGACAACCCGCTGCACGCCGATCCCGCGAAGGCCGCCGCCGCCGGCTTCGAGCGGCCGATCCTGCATGGGCTTTGCACGCTCGGCGTGGTGGCGCATGCCCTGCTGCGCGTTCTGGGCGATTATGACGAGGCAAGGTTCCGCGCGCTGTCGCTCCGCTTCACCGCGCCTGTCCTGCCGGGTGAGACGATCCGTACCGAAATCTGGCGCGACGGCGCTTTTCGTGCCCGCGTGGCCGGGCGCGACGTTGTGGTGGTCGATCATGGTCAAGCCCGCTTCGCGGCACCGGGACCGGCGGCATGATCCGGTCTCTCGGCCCGCGAAGCGTCGGTGGCGCGAGATGAGCGAGAGACCGCCGATGCTCGATGGCAAGGTCGCGATCGTGACGGGGGCGGGCAGCGGCATCGGGCGCGCTGTCGCGACCGGCATGGCCGCCGCGGGTGCGGCTGTGGTGATCGTGGATATCGGGGTTTCAGTCACCGGCGAGGGCGGCTCGCCGGTTCCCGCCGAGCAGACGCGGATGATCATCGAGGCGGGCGGCGGCCGCGCGGTGGTGTGTGGTGAAACCGTCAGCCGGTGGGATTCCGCCTGCCGCATCGTCGAGACCGCGCTCGACGCCTTCGGGCGGATCGACATCGTGGTGAACAATGCCGGCATCCTGCGCAACGCCGCCTTTGACGAGCTGATGCCGGAGGACTGGCTCTCGGTCATCGGCGTGCATCTCAACGGCAGTTTCCTTGTCAGCCGTGCCGCCGCCGCGCAGTTTCGCCGCCAGCAATCCGGCGTTTACGTGCACATGACCGCCGCCTCCGCCCTGATCGGCGGCGAAGCCCAGGCGAACTACGCCGCGGCGAAGCTCGGCATTGTCGGCCTGTCGCGCTCGATCGCGATCGACATGCGGCGCTACAATGTCCGCTCGAACTGCGTCGCCCCCTGCGCCTGGACCCGCATGACCCGCACCCCCCGCCCCGGCGCGGACGAGGCGGCGGAACAGCTCAGGATCTCCCGACTGCAGCAGATCGACCCCGACCGCAACGCACCGCTGGTGGTCTTTCTCGCCTCCGCCGGTTCAGGCGATGTCACGGGCCAGGTCTTCGCCGTCCGTCGCAACGAGATTTTCGTGATGGATCAGAGCCGCCCCGCCCGCTCGGTGCAGCGCGAGGGCGGCTGGACGCCGGAACTGATCCGCGATCATGCCTTCCCCGCCCTGCGCAACGCGATGACGCCGCTGGATCTCAGCGGCGACGTGTTCTGCTGGGACCCGGTCTGACCCGTTCCATCACCTCGCCGACCGCGCGACCGGCGCAGGAGAAGAGGGCGCGATCGGGAGTGGCGTCGTCACGCAGTCCGTTATCCTTCGTTCAGTATCGATTGCGCCATGAGCCGGACCGGATTCGAGGCAGATGGCCTGCCTGGCGGTCGCTCTGCACGTAGGCCCAGGCTGGCCGCCGGCCGCCGTCGACCTCGACCCACAGAACGGTTCGCCGATAGAACCCGTCGGTGCCGCAGTTGGGGTCAGCCCCCTCGATCATGTCGAGTTCCTTGAGCGTTTCGGGGAGATCCTCAGGCACCACATATTCGCCTTCGACCCGGCCCTCGCCCGTCGGAATGAGCGCCGGGAATGACCCGAGATCGACCAGCATCCCGGTTGCCGAGGCCGGACGAACCGCGCCCGTCAGGGCAGCGGCGCGCCGCTCTCCGCTCAGAAGCGTGCCGTAGACGAAAACGCCGCGGACAAGTGTCTGCGGATGGTGGCCCTGCGCAGCGCGTTCCAACGCCGACGTATCGAGGCCAAGCATCTGCCGGCCGCGGCGGCACACGCTCGCATAGGCCTCATCCGGCGGCACGAAGTCCTCCCGGAGCGGGCTGCACACAACGTAGGTGAACGCTGCGACCGCCGAGCCATCGGCGAGAATCGCAGTGCAATCCTGCCGGTGATAGAAGTTCGGCGCGCCCTCCTTCCGGTCCAGCGCGGCGAGCCCGTGTTCGGAGATCTCGAACAGACATCCATCGACGCAATGGCCCATGCGGGGGATCACATCCAGCACGCCGCATCCGCGCGACGGAGAGGAGACGTCGAAGGCCAGCTGGAAATCCGGCAGGAATGCGGGTGCAACGGGCTTGATGCAGGCGGGGTCCACCTCCCGTGCGCGGCACCAGCGTTCCCAGTCCGCAGCGTCGAGGTTTGAGCCGTAGGCGAAATACAGCGGATTTGACGCGCCGGTTCGAGTCCGGCGAACCGCATCAATCGTGGAGGATTGGCTCGACCAGGCGTCATTGCGGTCGGCCGTGTCCCGCGCGCGAGCCTCGTCGCCGGCAGCCTCGGGGGCGGTTGTGTCGTTCCGATTGGCGGAATGCCAAGCTGCCTCGGTGATCGGTGCGCCAATTATGGTCTGGTTGCTCTCTCGCATGACCAGAAGGAACCACAGATCTTCGATCCGTCAACAAAAAGATGGATTGGCGATGCGGTATCGTCCGCGCCTGACCGCCCGATGCCAGGGACTGGGACTGCGTGATGAAGGAGTCCGCCTGCATGACGTGTGCAAGACGCCACCATCCCTTGAAATGACGCAGAACAATCCGGCCCTGGCCGCGCTGGTCCGGGCAAGGCCGGTCGAGGTGATGATCTAGTTATCAACAAGATTGAGCACGACATCCGATCCATCAGGATCGGAACGTGCTCTATCATATTGATGAATAGAGCATCTTTATCCGATCAGATGATTCCATCTGATCGGATGATGCTCTAGCGGCTGTTGACCATCACCGTCACCTGGCCTGACGGCAGGCCGACATCGCCGGGCCGTGCCGCGAGTTCGTCCCATAACGTGACCCGCCCGCGATCCGGCAGCCGGATCGCGATGGGCGGTGCCACGAAGCCCTCGCCGGTGGTCCGGGCCAGTGCCGCATCCGGCAGGGCGATGAGGCGCAATCTGGCCAATTTCCCGTCCGGCGCCGTGGGTGCGGCCGCGTGCGCCGCTCCGGGTTGCCACAGCGCCGCGGCCAGCCCGGCCAGCAGCGCCGCGGTGCGGATCAGGCTAACGCATCGGGCGGTTCGCATCGGTCATCGCCTGTGAAATCATCATCGCGTGCGCCTGGGTGGAGAGCAGCGCCGGCATGCCGGTGGTGCCGACATCCACCGCAATCTGGTTGCGGATCAGCGTATTGCTGGCGGTGTTCGCAATCACCGTCGCCAGTCCGCCGGAGGTCAGGGTCGTCGCGATGCTGGCCCCCCCATATTGCGCGACGCTGGCGAGCAATGGCGGTCCGGCCGGTGGCGGGCTTGTCACTGCCGCCGGCGGAAGCTGGGGCAGGGCAGATGGGGTTGCGGGCGCGGCGCCGGCGATGACGCTGGCCAGTTGCGGCCCGCTTGCCCCGCCGAAGGTGAGCTGGATCTGCGGCACGGCGATGGTCGCGATCACCGTGCCGTTTACGCTGGTGACCTGCTGGTAGGCGAAATCCACCGTCAGAAGGGGTGTGACGTCGAACCCGCCACGGATCCCGGCGAGCCTGGCATCGCTCAGCTGCGCGCCGACCCTGCGGGCGAGGTCCGGCGTCCCGGCGGCGCTCGCCACCGCCGGATACCCTGCCAGCAGGACGCAGAGCAATCCGCCGCCGAGCAGCATCTGCTGGATGAGGGGAGGTCGTGTCATCGTCTGGCTCCTTTCAGGATCCGCCCGGCGCGCCGATCCTGCCGGATCGGCGATGGCGCTCTGTCTCGTTGATTGTCCCGTTGTCTTCGTCCGGTCGGAGGACTCCATATGACCGGGCGTGGCTCTAGAGCACTTTCCGATCCTTCCGGATCGGATGTAGTGCTTTATCTTGTTGATAAATAAAGCATCTTTATCCGATCAGATGATTCCATCTGATCGGATGATGCTCTAGAACCGGTTCGCGATCGGGATCGTCACCTCCTGCAGCCGGGCGAGGCCGAGCGCATAGCGCGCGATGTCGGTCGGGGCCGGCGGGCTGCCGCGCCACAGGCGCGGATCCTCGAAGCTGCGTTGCGCGCGCGCGGCCTCGCTCATGACGAGGAACGACACTCCGCTCCACTGGCGGCGAAACCGCGCCACGCTTTCCGAGCGCAACCCCACCGCCGGGTCCGACAGTAGCACCCGCCCCGCCACGATGCTGCGCAGCACGACGAAATGCCGATAGCCATGGTCGTTGATCAGCACGATCGCCGGCACATGCAGACCGGCCAGCCGCGAGAGCGGCGCGTCGAACCCGCCGGAGGGAATGCCCTGCCGCGCCAGATAGGTCTTCATGTCGAGCAGGGAGAAGCCGTATCGCTCGATCGCCTGGCGGTTGCCGTGCCGGATCATGCTGAGAAAGACCTGCCTCTCCGTCACCTTGCGGTGATAGCTGTAGGTCAGCAGGGTGGCGAGCGCGGCCGAGCCGCAGGAGAAATCATAGGCTTGGTGGATCGTCTGGGCGAACCGCATCGCCTGGAAACTCTCGACCGGCACGCGGACGCTGCCGGCCCCGAGGCTGAGCCCGTTGACCGGGATGCCGCCCGCCCGCGCCGGCCCGCCCGCGATGCAGGCCAGGCCGAACAGCGCCAGCAGCCCGCGCCGCCATGCGCTTGCGCCCGGAGGCTGTCTCTCGTGACTTGATATCCCGCTCATCGTCGTCCTTTCCGCCGGTCGCGCCGTCCCGGTTGTCCGCGGCGGCGCGGCGGCTTTCAGTGCAGCGTCACGTTGATGGTCATCGTGTTCTGGATCAGCGCGTTGTTGCCGCTGTTCTGGAAGACCGTGGTGATCCCGGCATTGCCGTTGACCGCGTTGCTGGCGCTGATCGGCCCGGTCACGCTGCCGCGCCCCACGCTGGCGCCGCTGACGGCGCCGCTGGTATTGGCGTCCTGGATCACGATCCCGCTGCCCCGCAGTTGGCCGAGGGCCGGGCCGTGCAATTCGCTGCCCTGCAACGCGCGACTCAGCGCCCGGTCCGCTGCGCTGGGGCCCGTTGTGCCGGCCACGGCCGGTCGCGCCGCGCCGGCGATCAGGGCCAGCGCCGCCAGGGCCAGCGCTTGCCCGATCCACAAGCTGCGCCGGCGCGCCATCCCGTTCGTCCGGTCATCAAGCCTGTCCATCGCCCTTTCTCCCGAAAGCCATGGCCCGGACGGGCCGGACCATGGCGGTTTCGTTCCGGACCGTTGCCGGTCCGGCCTGCGTGGTCGTCCGGCAGATCAGTGGAAGACGGAGGTGCTGCTGCTGCCCGAGACCACCGATGACAGCGAGACGGTATTCTGCTGCAGCGCGTTCACGCCCGCATTCACCTGCGCCGTCACGATGCCGGTGCCGTTCGCCACGTTGTTGAGCGAGGCGCCCATGGAGACCATCGGGCCTGACGCGCTCTTGCCGCCGCGCCCCTTCTTCCAGTTCATGTTGTTCGGCCCGCTCGCGTAGACGCCGGGGCCGCCATAGACCGTGCCGTTGGTGGTCGCGGTGGCGAGATGGTAGTTGGAGATCGTCTTGTAGTCGTTGGCGAAGTTCGACAGCGACGCGCTGATCGCGAGGCTGTTGTTGTTCGCCGCGACCCCGCCGCCTGCGGCCGCGGCCATGTTCGTCGTGTTGTTGGAGTTGGTGGTCGGCGTCGAGGTCCAGGATTGCGACGTGCTGGTGCTCGACGACGAGGCCGACGAGCGGCCGGCGGCGCTGGCATTGGTGCCCGGACCCTGCGAGCTTGCGCTCGGATGGCTGTTGGTCGTCGGCGGCGAGCTGCTGGGCGTCGTCGCATGGGCCACGGCGAGGCTGAGAACCAGGGCCGAGGCACTCGCGAGAACAAGGGAAATCCGCATGGGTCACTCCTGTGGTTCGGGTTGCGCGGGCCGGGTCGCACTGCGCCGCGGCTCCTGCAGATCCGGGGCGGAAGGGCTGTCCCGCTTCTGCATGAATGATGTTAAGCAACCGCCGTGCCAGTTCATTTTTATCGGTTAGATAATTGTTATATATAGCATTTTTCAACATCGCCCGGACCATCCCGGGTGTTCCATGAAACGCTTCAGCAAACGCTGGACACCGATACATGCGGCCCGCCTCAGAAGCGGACCGGCACATCGATCAGAACCTTGGCGACCGGCGCGTTCGGCCCCGCGCCGATGCCGACGCCGAGATTGATCGTGGTCGATTTCGAGAGCTGATAGCCGATGCCGAAATTGAAGGTGCCGAAATCGTAGGTCGAGCCCTTCACCGCCGCATGGTTGAATGTCGCACCGAACACGTGTTCCTGCTGGTAGCTGAGGGTGAACGTCGTTTCGTCATTGAGGGCGAAGCCGATGCCGAACGTCGCCGCCACCGCATCGCCGGGCTTTGCGTCTGCCGCCACCGCCGGGCCGCCGCCCGGATCCTGCACATGCACGGTGCTGCCGAAATTGTGGATGTAGAGGAGATTGGCGAACAGGATCCCCGGCGCGGTCGGGTAGAGCAGCGTGATGCTGGGTTCCAGCGCCGGAAATCCGGTTCCGGTCGGCACTTTCTTCTGGATGCCGGAAATGATGCCGCCATTCGGATCGGCGGTCGTGTAGACCGGGACCGAGAACGGGCTGGTGCCGGTCGCGGTCTTGTAGATCAGGTTCCCCACCACGATCGGCACGCCGCCGCCGCCTTGATTGAACTGGTAGCTGGCGCCGAACTGGATGTCGCCCAGGCTGGCCGCATGGGCGCTCGGCGCAAGCACGCCGACCGTGGTTCCCCCGCCGCTCTGCTGGAGGATCGATTGGGTGACGGTCTCCTGATACGCGTAGACGAAGGGAACCCTTGCGCTCAATTCCAGCCGGTCGGTCAGCCCGTAGCGCAGCGTCAGCGCCGGCGTCACCATGCTTTGCCGCACTCGCGCAAGCAGGAGCTGGCCGAAGGTGATGCCGGGCAGGATGGTGAACCCGTTCAGGCTCAGCTGGTCGTCGGCCGAATAGTCGTATTCGAGCGAGGGATCGATCACCAGCGTGCCGCTTGGCGTCAGCACGCCGCCGACGGATTGCAGCGGCGAGGTCTGCAGCACGCGAGCCTCCCGCCGTTCCGCCGGCTTCGTGCCGGTGATCGGTGCCGATGTCTGTTCGGGAGGAGGTGCTGCGGTGTCCGCAGCCGTTGCGTCGGTCGCGGCTGCCGCCTGGTCCTGTGCCGCGCTGGTCGGCCCTGGCCCGGCTGCGCGGAGCCGGCGCATGGCCTCGTCGAGCAGGGCGCCCTGGCGGTCGAGATCGGCGCGGGCGCGGTCGAGCTCGTGCCGCGTGTGGCGTAATCTTGCTTCGGCCCGGGCGACGCTGGCGCGCAGTCGTTCAAGTGCCGCGCCATTGCTCTGCGCGGGCGTGCTGTCTGCCGTAGTGCTCGCGGTTGTGCCGGTGCCTGGCTGTGCGGCGGCGGCGGGCAGTGCCAGTCCGGCGGCAAACAAGGCTGCCGCCACACGGCGCGGTCGTGTCGGTTCAAGTTTCATCGCTGGTGTCCTCCGTGTGGCCGGTCGCCGCCATGCGTTGCAGCGCGCGGTAGAGCGTTATGCGGGCGATGCCGAGTTCGCGGGCGGCGCGGGCGCGGTTCTGGCCGCAACGGGCGAGGGCGGCGCGCACCGCCTCGGGGTCGATCATCCCGTGCGGGCCGGTGGTCGCCCGCAGGCGCGGACTCTCGCGCGCGGCGGGCAAGGCGAGGTCCGCTTCCCCGATCGTTTGCCCGCTCGCCATCACCGCCGCCCGCCGCACCGTCGAGACGAGTTCGCGTACATTGCCCGGCCAGTCATGCCGGCAGAGCGCAGCCAGCGCCGCGGCCGAAAACCCGTCCACCGCCAGCCCCAGATCGCGCGCGGCGGCTCGCAGCACGACCATGGCGAGCAGTTCGATATCGCCATCCCGCGCGCGCAGCGGCGGTATCTCGAGTTGCAGTACATTCAGCCGGTAGAACAGGTCTTCGCGAAACCGGCCTTCGCCGATCGCCCGCCGCAGATCGACATGGGTGGCGGCGATGACGCGGGTGCGCACACTCACCGGCTCGCGCCCGCCGAGGCGGAAAATCTGCCCCTCCTGCAGGAACCGCAGCAGATGCCCCTGCAGGTCCATCGGCAGGTCGCCGATCTCGTCGAGAAAGAGCGAGCCGCCAGCCGCCATCTCGACGAGCCCGATCCGCCGCGCCGTGGCGCCGGTAAAGGCGCCCTTCTCGTAGCCGAACAGCTCCGAGGCGATCAGCCCGGCGGGCAGTGCTGCGCAGTTGATGGCGACGAACCGGCCGTCGCGGGCGTTCGAGCGGTCGTGGATGGCGCGGGCGGCGAGTTCCTTGCCGGTGCCGGTCTCCCCGGTGATCAGCACCGGTGCATCGACCGGGGCGAACCGGCGGATCAGCTCGAACAGCCGGCGCATCGACGCCGACTGCCCGACCATGACCCTTTCGGGACCGGGTCCAGGAGGGCGGCTGGCTGCGGAGCAAGGCCGGCGCGCGGGCGCGGACTCGACCGGTCGGAGAATATTTCCGTGCAGAGCGTTGTGTCGCATGGCCTCCCCACTGGGTGGATCGCGGGGGATGCTATCAACGATGATGCGTGAAAATATTGCAGAATGTATTAAAAATATTTCTTTAAAGCCATGTTGGACTTTATATAAGGTATTTATTTACACTATTGGGATATTTTCGGGGTGATTTGATTATCAAAAAGGCATCGTTCTTCTGAATATCATCCGGAAGGACGATCCGCCCGATGCGATCTCCGTTCTGGATATCCGCAGCCGATGCGACATCAGAACACTTTTTTTTAACTAAACTCTGTCATGCAGTCCGGGAAGGTTGATCCGGAGACATGTCGTGCTGAACAAGCTTTCAATCCGTCACCAGTTTGCCGCGCTCGGTGCGTTCGGCATCGCGATGACCCTGGTGGCCATCGCCCTCGGGCTGCTGGCGTCCTACCAGATCGAGATGCAGTCGCGGAAATCCGAAATCCGCGCGTTGGTGAGCGACGCCGTTCACATCACCAGCGGCTTCGTCGACATGGCGGAGAAGGGGACGATGCCGCAGCCGCAGGCGAAGTCGCTCGCGCTCAAGGCCCTCGGCGCCGCCCGCTTCGATCACGGGAATTATTATTTCGTCGATAGTGCGAAAGGGATCGGGCTGCAGCATGTCAACAAGGCGCTGATCGGTACCGATCGCTTCAATGCCAAGGACGTGTACGGCAACTACACCGATCGGGCGATGATCGACTCGATCCGTGCCGGCCATCCGGCTTTCGCCCATTATTTCATGCCGAAAGCGGGTTCGGCCAAGCCGCAGCCGAAGATTTCCTTGATGGGGCAGGTGCCTGGCTGGGGCTGGTACATCGGCACCGGCGCCTACGTCAACGACATCGATGCCCAGCTCTGGAAAGGCGTCTCCCGCTTCTCGATGCTTTTCCTGCCGCTCTTCGCGCTGTTCCTCTTGGCGATGTATCTGATGCAGCGCAACGTCAACAACACGCTGCACGCGATCACCTCGGTGATGACGCAGCTTTCCCGCGGCGAGTTCAACACATCCATCCCCTTTACCGACCGCAAGGACGAGATCGGCGGCATGGCGCGCGCGGTCGAGGTCTTCAAGTCCGCAGGGATCGAGAAGGCCCGGATCGAGGCCGAAGCTGCCCAGCTCGCCCGCACACGCGAAGCCGAGCGGCAGGAAGCCGAGGCCCGGCGCGAGGCAGCGGCACGGCAGCTCGCTCATGTGCTCGACTCCGTTGCCGGCGGTCTCGAGGAGCTTGCGGCCGGACATCTCACCTACCGGCTGACCGAGGCTTTCGGTGACGATTATGACCGTCTGCGCGACGATTTCAACGCGGCGCTGGAACGGTTGCAGGAGACGATGGGGGTTGTCGCGGCGAATGCCGGGGCGATCCGGTCGGGCGCCTCTGAAATTTCCGCGGCGGCGGACGATCTGTCCCGCCGTACCGAACAGCAGGCCGCCACACTCGAAGAAACCGCAGCCGCGCTCGAGGAAATCACCGTGACCGTGCGGCGGACCGCCGATGGGGCCGTGCATGCCCGAACTGTCGTCGGCGCGGCGCAGGGCGATGCAGAACGCGGCGGCGCCGTGGTGTCGCAGGCGGTCGCGGCGATGGGCGAGATCGAGGCATCGTCGAAGCAGATCGGCAGCATCATCGGGGTGATCGACGAGATTGCCTTCCAGACCAATCTGCTGGCGCTCAATGCCGGGGTCGAGGCTGCCCGGGCGGGCGATGCCGGGCGCGGCTTTGCCGTCGTTGCCTCCGAGGTTCGCGCGCTCGCGCAGCGCTCGGCGGATGCGGCAAAGGAAATCAAGACGCTGATCTCCGCCTCGAACCAGCAGGTTGTCGCGGGCGTCGACCTCGTCGGTCAGACCGGTCGGGCTCTTGAGCGCATCGTCGGGCAGATCGGCGAGATCAACGGCGTGGTGGCGGAAATCGCCGCATCCGCGCAGGAGCAGGCGACCGGGCTTGTCCAGGTGAACACGGCCGTCGGTCAGATGGACCAGACGACGCAGCAGAACGCGGCGATGGTCGAGGAGTCGACGGCGGCAAGTCACAGCCTGGCGCGGGAGGCTGAGCAGCTTTCCGGCCTGATGGCGCGGTTCGACCTCGGCGCGGTCGCGCACGAACCGGTCGCGCCGCGCCCGACGGCAAGCGCCCGGCCCGTTGCAAACCGGGCGGCTCCATCGCGCCCCGCACAGGCTGCCATCCGTCCCGCGAAGCCCGCGCCGCAACGGGAACCGCAGATGGAAGCCGCTGGCGAGGATAACTGGGAAGATTTCTGACCCTACCCTCTACGCTCGACCCCCCGGCGGGAGCCAGTCTCCCGCCGGTTTTTCATCGAGATCACCAGCCGGCGCCCATACGGCGGCGGATCACCCTCCGCGCACACCCTGGGTGTTGACGTAAAGCGCATACAGGCTCCGGCTCGCCGCCATGAACAGCCGGTTGCGATGCCTCCCGCCGAAGCAGACATTGGCGCAGCGCTCGGGCAGGGCGATGCGGCCGATCGGCGTTCCGCCGGGGTCGAACACCATCACCCCGTCCAGTTCGGCCTCGCCCATCCCCCAGCCGCACCAGAGATTGCCGTCGATATCGACGCGAAACCCATCCGGCGTGCCGCCGGGGCCGGCATCGATCAGTCGCCGATTGTTGGCGAGGCGGCTGTCATCCACCACATCGAACACATGGATTGCCCGGTGAGGCTCGGCCCGCGAGGCGACCACGTAGAGCCGGCTCTCGTCCGGCGAAAAGGCCAGCCCGTTCGGCCCCGCGATGTCGTCCGCAACCATCGAGACCGTGCCGCTCGCCGGGTCGATCCGGTAGATCGCGGGCTTCAGCTCCGCCTCCGCGCGGTGCCCTTCATACCATCCGGCAATGCCGAAGGGCGGGTCGGTGAACCAGATGCTGCCGTCGGATTTCACCACGACGTCGTTCGGCGAATTCAGCCTTCGCCCGCCGAACCCGTCCGCGAGCACCGTGATGCTCCCATCGATCTCGGTGCGGATCACGCGCCGCCCGCCATGTTCGCAGGTAATCAACCGCCCCTGGCGATCCCTCGTGTTGCCGTTGGCATGGCCCGCCGGCTGGCGGAACACGCTGACGCGTCCATCGGCTTCGTCCCAGCGCAGCATCCGGTCGTTCGGAATGTCGCTCCATAGCAGGAAGCGCCCGTCGCCGAACCAGACCGGCCCTTCCGCCCAGCGGCAGCCATCGGCGAGCCGCTCCACCGCCGCGTTGAACAGCCGGTAGCGTGCGAAGGCCTGGCTGAGCACATGGATCGCCGGGTCGGGATAGCGCTCGGCCGGCTGCCAGGAGGTGATCGTCATGTCTCCCGCCCATAAGCGAGCAGCAGCGCAAGGATGACGACGCCATAGGCAATGCTGCGCACGTAATCGGGCATCGAAAGCGCGAGCAGAACCGAGACCAGCACGGTCAGGCTCACCGCGCCGGCGGCGACGCCGAGATAATTGCCGCGACCGCCAAGGATGTTCACCCCGCCGATCACCACCGCGGCGATCGAGGTGAACAGGTAGGGGTCGCCGAGGCCGAGCGAGGCTTGCCCGCCAAAGCCCACCAGCATGATCCCGCCGAGTGCGGCGAACCCGCCGCACAGGGCATAGAGCAGGATCGTCATCCGCCGTGCGTCGATCCCGGCGAGGGTGGCGGCGAGCGGATTGGTGCCGAGCGCGTAGGTCGCCCGTCCGAACCGCGTCACCGCGAGCGCGCCGCTGACCAGCGCGGTCACGAACGCCCAGAGCCAGAGCGCATCGGGAATGCCGAGCAGGGTGCCATGCGCCAGCGTCTGGATCAGCGGCGGGGCGTAGGATGAGCAGGAGGAGCAGGTGAAACCGCCGCTCAGCCCGAGTGTCAGCCCCTCGACGATGCCGTTCGCCGCCAGCGTCATCACCACCGCCGGAATGCCGAAGACGGCGATGCCGATGCCATTCGCCACTCCCACCGCCACCCCCATGCCGATGGCCGCGGCGATCGCCTCCGGCGCGCCCGTGTTTTTGCCGAGCGAGGTGGTGGTGAGCAGGATCGCCGCGGCGTTCATCACCCAGGGCACCGAAAGGTCGATCCCGCCGATCAGGATGACGAAGCACTGTCCCGCCGCCACGATGCCGACGAACGAGGCGATTACCAGGATCGAGGCCACGCTGGGGCCGGACAGAAAGCCCGGATGCGCCGCCTCGCCAACCACGAAAAGCCCGATCGCCGCGATGATCGCATAAAGGATCCGCCGCGTATCGACGGAGAGAGCTCTCATTGCCGCCTCCTGATCGCGCCGCCGATGGCGCCGCCGAGCACGACCGCGACGATCAGGAACACTCCTTCGTAGAATGACTGATACAGCGGATTGACGTGGCTGAAGAACAGGATGTTGACGATCAGCGTGGTGATGAACGCACCGGCGATCGCGCCGGCCGCGGAACCGCGCCCGCCGAACAGAGAGACGCCACCAAGCACGACCGCGACGATGGAGGTCAGCGTGTAGCTGTTGCCGGTCGTCGCGTCGCCCGCCGTGGCCGAGGCGGCGAGAAACAGCCCCGCCGCGGCCGCCAGTGCGCCATCGAGCATGTAGGCGATGATCTTGGTGCGCAGCACGCGCACCCCGAGCGCGCGGGAAGAGGCCTCGTCATTGCCGATCGCGTAGAGATCCACACCGGTGCGCGAGCGCCGGAACGCCGCCCAGGCCAGTATCAGGAGCCCGATATAAACCAATGCCCAGGGCGCGTTCGGGTTGACCAGCAGGTTGGTGTAGGCCGGCGGGATCGCACCGCCCGGCGCTGGCAGCACGCGGATCGCCAGACCCTGGTAGATCGACAGTGTCGCCAGCGTCACCACGATCGGCTGCAACCGGCCGAATGCGACCAGCAGCCCGTTCACGAGGCCGCACGCCGCCCCTACCGCGAGAATGACGGCCGACCACAGCAGCGCGCCGCCGAGCGACTTGCCCATGGTCACCGCCGCCAGCGCGTTGGCGAGATCGACGACGCCGCCGACCGAGAGATCGATCCCGCGGGTAAGCACGACGAAGCTCTGGCCCACCGCGGCGAAGACCAGCGGGATCGCGTTGTTCACCGTCGAGGTCAGTTCGAAATTGCCCGGCAGCCGGTGCTGTTCGATGCTGTAGACCATCAGGAACCCGGCCACCGCCAGGGTGAGGATCGCGCCGGCGAGGATCAGGCCGATATTCTGCCCGATCGCGTGGCCGAGGCGGCTGCCGCGCGGCAGTGCTGCGGCGTCAGGCTGCATGGGGAATCTCCGTCTTGCCGCTCTCGCGCATCGCGGCGGCGACGATCGCCTCGGCGGACAGCGCGTCGGCCGGCAACTCGGCGACGAAGGCGCCCCGCCGCATCACCTTCACCCGATGACACAGATGGGCGAGTTCCTCCGCATCCGACGAATAGAACAGGATCGCGTAGCCCTCGCGGGCGAGGCCGGCGATCAGCTCGTAGATCTCGTGCTTGGTCGCGACATCGACGCCGCGGGTCACATCGTAGAGCAGCAGGATGCGCGAGCGCGTCAGCAGCCAGCGCCCGAGCAGCACCTTCTGCTGGTTGCCGCCGGACAGCGCGCCGACCGGCTGCTGCGCCGAGGGCGTGCGCACGGCAAGCCGGCGGATGCTCTCCGCCACCGTTGCGCGCTCGGCGCCGAGCCGCAGGATGCCGAGGCGCGAGAGCCGGCGCAGGATCGGCAGGGTGAAATTGTCCCGCACGGAAAGCGGCAGGAACAGCCCCTCGCTCTTGCGGTCTTCCGGCACCAGGGCGAGGCCGGCGCGGATCGCGTCCCAGGGCGCCGTGATGCGGACCGGCCGTCCCTCGCGCTCGATCCGCCCCTCGCGAAAGCCGGGGGCGCCGAACAGGCCGAAGAACAGGGCGCGATGACCATGCCCTGCGAGGCCGCCGATGCCGAGAATCTCGCCTGCGCGCAAATCGAGGTCGAGCGGCGCGGTTCCCTCCGCCCGCGCGCCGCGCAGCGAGAGCAGCACGGGGCCGGGGGGCTGCGCGCCGCGGGCGGGAAAGATCGTCTCCAGCGCCTGCCCGGTCATCAGCGTGATCGCCTCGTCCTCGCCGATCGAGGTGAAGGTGCCGACATCGGTGCCGTTGCGGAAAATGGTGATCTCGTCCGCGATGCTGGTGATCTCGCCCCAGCGGTGCGAGGTGAACACGATTGCCACGCCCGCGTCCCGCAGCGCGCGGATCTGGCCGAACAGCCAGGCCACCTCGCGCTCGACCAGCGCGGATGTCGCCTCGTCGAGCAGCAGGATCTGCGGGCGCGCCATGATCACCCGCGCGATCTCGATGATCTGCCGCTCGGCGAGCGATATGTCCGCCGCCAGCGCGCGCGGATCGATATGGGTGATGCCGAGCCCGGCGAGTTCGGCCTCGGCGATGCGCGGCATCGCGGCGCGGTCGATCAGGCCGAGCCGGCCGCGCGGCTCGCGGCCGAGCAGCAGGTTTTCCGCCACCGTCATGTAGGGCAGCAGCGTGAGTTCCTGGAACACGGTGCCGATGCGCAGGTCCGGCCCGCCGGTTTCCACGCTGCCCTCGTCGGCTGCGATGCGGCCGCCGAGGATCTTGATCAGGGTCGATTTGCCGGCGCCGTTCTCGCCGACCAGCGCGTGAACGCTGCCGCGCGCGACGGCGATCGAGGCCCTGGTGAGGGCCTTGACGCCGCCGAACGACTTGCTGACCCCGCGCGCCGCGATGGCGGGTGCGGTCATGGCCGGGTCAGGCCTTGGGCAGATGCACGGTCAGGGAACCGCCGCAGGGTGTGCCGTGCAGCGCGGCATCGACGCAGATCTTGAGCGTCGCGTGCGGTCCGCTGTCGGTGAAGTCGGTGAAGAAACTGTCCGGCATGTTGGGGAACACCGTCTCTCCCACCTTCACCGTGGCGTTGGTGACGAAGGGGAAGGGGATGGTGATGTCCTTGCGCGGATAGGATTTGTTGAGGATGCGCCGCGCGAGTTCCAGCGCGATCAGCACGAGGTAGGGCGGCTGGCCGACCGAAAGCCCCTCGACCTTGTGGCCCATATAGCCGGTCATGAACTTGCGGAAGCCGTTTTCCGCCTCGCCGGCGGTCGGCGGCAGCGGTCGTTTCGCGGCTATGAAGGCCTTGAGCACGCCATCCGTGCCGCCCTGGCACCAGATACCGTCGATCTTGGGCAGCGAGGGCAGCACCGAGGCGGTGTTCTTCTCTGCGGTGGAGGACGCCCAGTCGCCGGCGAAACGGCTGACGATCTTGATGCCGGGATATTTCTTCCAGATCTCTTCGGCGCCGCGGTTGCGGTCCTCGTTCACCCCGGTGCCGGCCACGCCCGTCACCATGATGACATTGCCCTTGCCGCCGATCTTCTTCGCCAGCCATTCGGCCAGGGTGGCGCCGAACTTCACCTGGTCGGTGTTCACCTTGATCGCGGTTGGCGTGGTGACGATGTTGTCGAACGAGACGACGAGAATGCCGCGCGCATGGGCCTGCTGGAGAATGCCGTTCAGCCCGGTCGGCGAGGCGGCGTCGACCAGGATGGCATCGACGCGCTCGGCGATCATGCCGGAAATCTGCTGGCTTTCCTGCGAGATGTTGTTGCCCGAGCTGAAATACGATCCGTCGATCTCGCTCTTGTACGGCTCCATCTGCAGCGCCGCCTTGAAGAGGTTGACCATCTCGATGCGCCACTCGTTGCCGATATACGAGTTCGACAGGGCGATCTTGAGCTTGCGGTTGTTCGCCAGCCCGAAGCGGGGCAGGGCGGCCAGCCCGAGCCCGCCGGCAAGCCCGGTGAGCAGCGTGCGGCGGGTCGCGCCGGTCAGGTCAAACACGCCGGAATCGGTTTGATCGAAATCCATCTTGTCCTCCCAGGATTTTGTTACATTCGGTTTATTATCGGTTTTATACAATCAATAAGGGGCGCTGACAATCAGAATCGTGCCCCTTACACCGTCTTGTTGCCCCGCACCGCGACATAGAGCGAATAGACCGAGCTGGTCGCGGTCATGAACAGGCGGTTGCGGTTCGGCCCACCGAAGACGAGGTTGCTGGTGGCTTCGGGCAGGTCGATCTTGCCGAGCGGGGTTGCATCCGGCGCGAAGACGGCGACGCCGTTGGCGGTGCCGCAGCTCGACCAGACATTGCCGTGCTCGTCGATGCGGAACCCGTCGGCGAACCCGTTCGCGATTTCGGTGAAGACCTTGCCCGGCCCGAGTCGCGCGCCGTCGATCACGTCATGCACCCGGATATGATGCGGGCCGTCCGCCCGGTGGGTGATGCCGGTATCGGCGATGTAGAGTTTCCGTTCGTCGGGGCTGAAGGCCAGCCCGTTGGGGCGCTCGTAATCGCTGGCGACCACGCTGAGCGCGCCGCTCGCCGGGTCGAACCGGTAGACGTTGCAGGCGCCGATCTCGCTTTCGGCGCGGTGGCCCTCGTAATCGCTCCAGATGCCGTAATCGGGGTCGGTGAACCAGATTGTCCCGTCGGATTTCACCACCACGTCGTTCGGCGAGTTCAGCCGCTTGCCCTCGAAGCGATCCACCAGGATCGTGACCGAGCCGTCATATTCGGTGCGGCTGACGCAGCGCCCGCCATGCTCGCAGCTGACCAGCCGCCCCTGCCGGTCGCGGGTATGGCCGTTGGTGTGCCGTGCCGGCGTGCGATAGACGTCGACCGTCCCGTTCGTCGTCCAGCGCAACATCCGGTCGTTGGGAATGTCGCTCCACAGCAGGCAGTTCTGCTCGCCGAACCAGACCGGGCCTTCCGCCCAGCGGCAGCCGGTGGCGATGGTCTCGATCGCCGCGTTGAACAGCAGCATCGAGCGGAATCGTTCATCATAGACGTGAAAAGCCTCGGACATGGCAGCGCCTCTCCCCCTCGTCGTTGTGGCCGGTCGATCCGGTCCTTGCCGTCAAACGATAAAAGGCAATCGGCGCAAAGGCCAGAGGTTTTGCAGCCGGATCAGCTTGCGAGCGCGGCAATGAAGCCGGCTGCCTTCATGCGCACGGCAGCGGCGTCGTCGCCCGGCCGGTAGAGTGCCGAGCCGATGCCGAAGCCGCCAGCACCCGCCTCTCGCCAGGGGGCAAGCGTGGTCGGCGTGATGCCGCCGATTGGCAGCACCGGCAGCGCTGGCGGCAGCACCGCGCGCAACGCCTTGAGCACCGCGGGACTTGCTGCTTCGGCGGGAAAGAGCTTCAGCCCGTCCGCCCCGGCGCCGATCAGCGCGAATGCCTCGGCCGGGGTGAAGAAGCCGGGCAGGGCGATCAGCCCGCGCCGCTTCGCCTCGGCCACGAGGGCGGGATCGGCGTGCGGCGTGACCATCAATTGCCCGCCCGCCCCGGCGAGGCGGGCGACATCCTCCACCGTCATGACCGTTCCGGCGCCGATCAGCGCCCGCGTGCCGAGCCCGCGGGCCAGGCGGGCGATGCTCTCGAACGGGTCGGGCGAGTTCAGCGGTACTTCGATGATCCGCAGCCCGGCGTCGACCAGCGCCTCGCCCAGCGCCATCACCTCGTCCGGCGCGACCCCGCGCAGGATCGCGACCAGTGGGAAGGCGTCGAGATGTTCCTTCAGTGTCGCCATGGGATCTCCGCTCCGAGCCGGGTAAGGCCGAGACAGGCGGCGTCGCCGGCGCCATCGTCATGTACGCGCGCCGCCCCGCCGCACAGCGCGATCGCATCGCGGTAGAGCGCGCAGAGCGCGGGATCGCCGATCAGCGTCACCTCCGCCGCCGCCGCCGCCGCCGGCCGCGCGCGACCAATCTCATGGCCGATCTCGTGGCCGATCAGCAGGCCGGACAGATAGGCGCGGGAGGCGGATTTCGACACGCCATCGCGCAAGACCCTGGTCCGCACGCCGAAGAGATGATGCAGCAGCCCGCCAGGCTGGCGCGCCCGCGCGACGCCGTCGGCGAAGGCGTCGGGCTCCGGCCCGCCCGCCTCGATCGTCTGCGCGAGGATCGTCGCCCCGCCCAGCGCGGCGAAGGCCTCGCCGGTCATGTAGGACCGGAACCCCTCGATCCGCCCGGCCCCGACGACCGCCCATTTGGAGTGGCTGCCCGGCAGGCAGACGAGCCGGCGCGCAGCGTCCCCGACCGCACCGGCGATCTGGGTTTCCTCGCCGCGCATCACCTCCGGAACGCCATCCCCGTCCCGCGTCGCGAGCCCCGGCAGGATCAGCACCTCGGCGCCCTCGAACGCCACCGGCCGGGCCGCGGCGGCGATCGCGCCGAACACCGCCGGGCAGTCGAGATACGGCACGTCCAGCCAGCCCTGGCGGCTGCCGGCCATCCCGGCGATCAGCACCCGCCGCTCGCCGCCCGCCAGCCAGTCCCCGGCAATCTCGCGCAGCACGTCGGCAAAGCCGCCCGGTTGCACGCTCAGCACGCCGCGATCGGCACGGCGGACGTCGCGGACCATGCCATCCTTCGCGATGCGGAAAGCGCGCAGCCGTGTCGTCCCCCAATCGAGGCCGATCATAGGTGGCCGATCATAGGTGGCCGATCATCGGGGGCCGGTCATCCGTCCGGGCCGCTCAGATCCAGCCGGCATCGACGAAGAAATTGTGGCTGGTCACCATCCGGCTGTCATCGGCGGCGAGCCAGAGCACCATCCGCGCAACATCGGCCGGCACCAGCTTCTGCTTGAGGCATTGCTGCTTCATCAGCGTCTCCTCGCCTTCCGGCGTGAGCCATTTCTCGATCTGCCGCTCGGTCATGATCCAGCCCGGCACCACGCAGTTCACGCGGATGTTGTCCGGCCCGAAATCCCGCGCGAGGCTGCGCGTCAGCGCCTCGATCCCGGCCTTGGCGGTGACGTAGGCCGGCATGCCGCCCTGGCCCTTGTGCCAGCTGCTGGAGCCGAAATTGACGATGGCGCCGCCGCCGGCGGCCTTCATCATCGGGATGATCGCCTGGGCGGTGAAGAACTGGTGGCGCAGGTTCACCTGCAGCCGGTCTTCCCAGTATTCCACCGTCACATCCATCGTCGGGTGGCGCTCGTCATGGGCGGCGTTGTTCACCAGCACGGTGAACGGGCCGACCGCCTTGGCGCCCTGTGCGATCGCGGCTTTCAGCGCGTCGATATCGCGCAGGTCGCACCTGATGAAATGCGGCGCGGCGTGGCCCTTCGCCGCCACCTGCTCGACCACGCGCTGGCCGCCCGCCTCGTCGATATCGACGAAGACGATGCGGCTGCCCTGCTCGGCGAAATGCTGCACGACGGAGGCGCCGATGCCGCCGCCGCCGCCGGTGATGAACACGGCCCGGTCCTTGAGGCTCGGATAGATTGCGTTGGCATGTGCGGTCATGATGTTCCCTTTTCCGTCCTGATGTTGTGCTGCCGGCGCCTTGCGTCAGCGCGCCCGTGCCGCGCGGTATTCACGCCGCACGATCTCCAGCAGCTCCTCGACCGATGTGTCGCGCGCCGCGCCCGAGAACGTCACCTCGCCATGCTGCATCAGCATGACGCGATCGGCAATCTCGAGCGTCTGGGCATAATTGTGCATGATCATGATGATCGAGATGTCGCCGCGGGCGCGCTGGCGCTGGATCAGGTCGATGATCAGCCCGGCCTCGCGCGCCCCCATCGCGGCGAGCGGCTCGTCGAGCAACAAAATCTTCGCCTCGGAATACACCGCGCGGGCGATGGCGATCGCCTGCCGCTGCCCGCCCGATAGCATCTCCACCTCCTCGTCGACCGAGGGAATGTTGACGCCGATATCCTCGAGCGCCTCCGCCGCGCGCCGGCGCATCGTCCGGTGGTCGAGCATGCCGAAGGGGTTCCTGAGCTCGCGGTTCAGGAACATGTTGTGATAGATCGGCAGCGTGTTCACCAGCGCGAGATCCTGGTAGACGCACTCGATCCCGAGTGCGCGCGCATGATCGACCGAGGCGAGGTCGACCGCCTCTCCCCGCACGTAAAGCTGGCCCGCGGTCGGCTTGTGAAAGCCGGTGATGATCTTCATCAGGGTCGACTTGCCGGCCCCGTTATCGCCGAGAATGCCCAGCACCTCGCCGCGCCTGACATGCAGCGACACGCCGGACAGCGCCGTCACCGCGCCGAACGACTTGACGATGTTCTCGGCCCGCAGCGCGTCCGGCGCCGTTTCGTTGACGGTGGCGCTCATCGCCGGCCTCCCTTGCGCATGCCCTGGACGCGGATGTTGGCGATCATCGCGATCAGGATGGCGCCGCCGATGATCATGTCGAAGGTGAAGGCGTTGATGCCGGCGAGGGTGAAGCCGTCCTGCAGCACGCCGAGCACGGTGGCGCCGAGCAGCCCGCCGATGATCGTGCCCGATCCGCCGGCGAGGCTGGTGCCGCCGATCACGCCGGAGGCGACGGCGAGGAACATGACGTTGGTGCCGCCGGCGAGCGGGTCGGTCGAGCCGATGCGGAAGGCCTCCAGAATGCCGGTCGCCCCGCCGAGCACGCTGGTCAGCACGAAATTGCCCACCTTGATCCTTGCCGCGTTGATGCCGGCCTCGGTCGCCCCGGTGAGGTTGCCGCCCACCGCGATGGTGTGCAGCCCCCAGCGCCGGTGGCGCAGCACCGCGTGCATCACCAGCACGATCAGCAGCGCCCAGAGAAACTCGCTGTAGCCGGACGCGCCGAAGATGTTGGCGATCGTCGCGCCACCCGGCGTGTTCACCGGATAGCCGCGCGAGATGGTGAGGGTGAAGCCGTTGATCAGGAACAGCGTGCCGAGCGTGGTGACGAAGGAGGGCACCCGCAGCAGCACGGTGATCCCGCCATTGATCAGCCCCACCACGGCGGAGACCAGCAGCGCGAGCGCGATGCCGACGAACAGGCCGAGACCCGCCTTCACGCTGAACGCCATGATGAACGGGGCAAGGGCAAAGACCTGGCCGACCGAGAGGTCGATTTCGCCGCAGATCAGCAGCATGATCTCGCCGCAGGCGATGATCGCGGCCGGGGCGATGAACTGCGACAAGGTCTGCAGGTTGGCGCCCGAGAGGAAATTGTCGTTGCTGATGGCGAAATAGCCGAACAGCAGGATGGCGACGACGAGAATGCTTGCTTCTCGCAGCGCGAACAGGCGCGAGCCGTGTCGGCGCAGACTGATGGGCTGGCTCATGCCGTTCCCCTGATCTCAGGCGCCGCCCCGCGCGGGGCGGCCTCGTTGGTGGAGGGCGGACGTCCGGCGGGTGGCCTGCCATGCCCCATCGGGGTGCGGCAGGCCGCCGCGCCGGCGCGGCTTCAGCCGGCGATCGGCCCGTGCCGGGGCACGATCTGCGGCTTGGCCGAGCTGCCCTCGTAGCGGGTGTGCGTGTCGAGATAGGGTTGCACCCCTCCCTTGGTCACGAATTTCAGGCCGGTGTTGATGTCCGCCGGGCCCGACAGGCCGCCGGAGGCGAGGAACGTGAACATCTCCATCACCGTGTAGAAGCCCTGCAGATAGGGCTGCTGGTCGATGGTGAAGTCGAGATCGCCGCTCTTGATGAGGTCGAGCGTCTTGGGAAGCATGTCGAAACCGCCGCCGTGCACGCCCTTCTTGGCGAGGCCGAACTGCTTCATCACCTCGCCGACACCCTGGGTCGAGCCGGCATCCACCGCGAACATGCCCTTCACGTGCTGGTGACCGAGATAATAGGCGCGGATCTTGGAGAGTTCCTCGTTCACCGTCGGGCCGGTCGCGATCTCGTGATAGGTGATGTTCTTGCCGAGTTTCTTGATCGCGGCCGCCGCACCGTCGATGCGCGGCTGGATGTTGAGCTGGCCGGGTGTGGCGATGAACAGCGCGACCTCGCCGGAGCCGACGAGCTGGACGATCTTCTCGCCCATCTGGTAGCCGGCGAGGAACAGGTCCTGGCCGATATAGGCGAGGCGCTTGTTGCCCGAGCCGGCAGGTGCGTCAGCATTGTAGGAAAACACCGGGATGCCGGCGGCGAGCGCGCGTTCGGTCGGCTTGTTGAACGCGGTCGGATCGACCAGCGGCACCGCGATCGCATCGGCCTTGCCGGCAATCGCCGCATCCATCGCGTTGACCATGTGCGCGACGTTCGAGGTCTGCGATCCGGTCCACTGCCATTCGCAGCCGAGCAGGCGGCAGGCGTCGTGGATGCCATACTGCGTCGGCACGAAGAACGGGTTGGTGGTGACGTGGTTGACGAACACGAACTTCCAGCGCTTGTGCGGCGGGAACGGGTCCTTGCCGGCGGCTTCCGCGGTGCGGGCACCGGCGGCGAGCATCGCGGCGGCGGCGCCGAGCGTCACGCCCTGGGCCACGGCGCGGCGCGGCAGGCGCGACGCAACGATATCGTCAACTTTGTCTTCTATCTTTTTTGTCATCGAGTTCCTCCCTGCGATGATTGTCATTTATATTTAGTTGACCCTCAATGAAAATGCAATCGAGGAAATCACGCGCCCTTGCCGGATCCGGTCTTTCGTGCTGCCATCTTCGATGTTGCGAATATAGATCGTTTCTTGCGGCGGCGCCGCGGGGCTGGTCGCAACGGCGGCGCGCCGCTAACCTCGCGTCGCAAGATCCTGTGAGGAGGCCGGCATGACCACGCCCCACGTCCAGTCACACGTCCAGTCACACGTCCAGCCACAAGTACAGTCACAAGTACAGTCACGCTCTGCCCGCTTCGTCGGCCGGCACGCGCTCGTCACCGGCGGGGCATCGGGGATCGGCCGGGCCATCGCCCGGCGGCTCGCTCAGGAGGGGGCCGCGATCACCTTCACCCATCTGCCGGGCGATGAAGCTGCCGCCGAAGCCCTGGATGAACTCCACGCCGCCGGGCCGGCCGCCCGCCATCACGCCGAGGCCGCGGATGTCGCCGACCGGGCCGCGATGGAGGCGGTTGCGGCGCGGGCCATCGGGCGCGCCGGCCATCTCTCGCTGCTGGTCAACAACGCCGGCATCCAGACCGAGCAGCCGAGCGACGCGCTCGACATGGACCGGTTCGAGCGCATCGTCGCCGTCGATCTGCTGGCCGTCGCCCATCTCTGCGGGCTGGTGATCGGCCACATGGCGGCGCAGGGGGGCGGTGCGATCCTCAACGTCTCCTCGGTTCACGAAATCGTGCCAAAGCCGGGCTTCCTCTCCTACTCGGTGGCGAAAGGCGGGCTTGGCAATCTCACCCGCACCCTGGCGCTGGAATTCGCGGCGCGCGGCGTGCGGGTCAACGCGGTGGGCCCCGGTGCGACGGTCACGCCGATGAACGCGGGCTGGACCGGCGATCCCGAGCGCCGCCGCATCGTCGAGGCGCATATCCCGATGGGGCGTCCGGCCGAGGCCGATGAAATCGCCGCCGTTGCTGCCTTCCTGCTCTCCGACGAGGCGAGTTACGTCACCGGCCAGACCCTCTTCGCCTGCGGTGGCCTGTCGCTGTTCGCCGATTTCGCACGGAACTGGTCCACCTGATCTCACCGCGTCACCGAAGCCATGGCCCGAGAGGTCAAGGAAACCTGAAAACGTTTTCCTCTTCGCAAGAGGGCTCATCCATCGACTTCTGACCGATGCGGCGTATCGGATCGCGATTGGCTTTGGAATTTTCGTGCGAGATAAAATTTTCGTTCCCGGGCAAGAAATTTCTTGCCCCTGCCGATCGTGCAAATTAAGAAAGTCATGAAAACGTTTTCTGGTCTTCAAACCGCCCATGCGCGGGCCAGCGAGCGAATAACAAGACTGAGGAGGAACGATGACGGCGCCCCGCGCCCAGCCGACCCGTATTCACGACCAGACGCCGGCGGCGGCCCCGAAGCCGCGCGCTTCGGCAGTGCGGCCGGATACCGGCCGATGACCATGCAGCGTCCGTGCCGTCCCGCGCCGCGGAACGCGCCCGGAGGCGCCAAGTCCAGACACCGTGTCGAGACCAAGGAGAACAACATGACCAACAGGAACAGCTTCACCCGCAAGGCGACGATCGCGCTGGCAGCGCTCGGCGCGGTCGCCGGGTTCGCCACCACCGCCCAGGCCGCGCCGATCCGCGCCTGCCTCATCACGAAAACCGACTCCAACCCCTATTTCGTCACCATGCGGAAGGGCGCGCTGGCCGAGGCGAAGAAGCTCGGCGTCGATCTCAAGACCTATGCCGGCAAGTATGACGGCGACAACCAGTCGCAAGTCGCCGCCATCGAGAGCTGCATCGCCGATGGCGCCAAGGGCATCCTGATCACCCCGTCCGACACCAAGGCGATCGTCCCCACCGTCGAGAAGGCGCGCAAGGCCGGGCTGCTGGTGATCGCGCTGGATACCGCGCTGAGCCCGACCAGCGCTGCCGACATGACGTTTGCCACCGACAATTTCGAGGCGGGCGAGCTGATCGGCCGCTGGGCGCGCAAGCATCTCGGCGCCAAGGCGAAGGACGCGAAGATCGCGATGCTTGATCTCTCGATCTCGCATCCCACCGTCGATGTCGAGCGCGATCACGGGTTCCTCGCCGGCTTCGGTGACAAGATCAAGGATCCGAACACGTTCAACGTGGCCGACCCGCGCATCGTCGGCCATGTCGAGACCGGCGGATCGGAAGAGGGCGGCCAGAAGGGCATGGAAACGCTGCTTGCCCGCAACCCGAACATCAACCTCGTCTACGCCATCAACGAGCCGGCAGCCTTCGGCGCCTACCAGGCGCTGAAATCGGTCGGCAAGGCCGGCAAGGTCACCATCGTCGCGATCGATGGCAGCTGCACCGGCGTCGCTGGCGTGAAGAAGGGCATCATCGCCGCCGACTCGCAGCAATATCCGCTCAAGATGGCGGCCCTTGGTGTGAAGGCGATCGTCACCTTCGCCAAGACGGGCAAGAAGCCGCAGGCCAGCGCCGGCAAGGATTTCTACAATACCGGCACCAACCTGATCACCGCCCATCCCGTTTCCGGTGTTCCCTCGATCACGCCGGCGAAGGGCGCCAAGATCTGCTGGGGCAGCTGATCCCCGGCACGACCGCGGGCGGTGCGTAACGCCGCCCCGTTTCCTTCGACTGCCGCGCCGGCGCGCCCGGCGCGGTCATGGAGCATATGCGATGTCGAGCAACGAGCGCACCGAGGTCACCTTCGAGGCCTCCATCGTCACTTCCGGCGCCGAGGCCGTGGCGGAGTTCAGCCACCCCAGGACGCCGCTCGAACGGTTGCAGCACCTGCTGCATGAAACGCCGTGGCTCGCGCCGCTGATCGTGCTGATCGTCTCGCTGCTCGGCTTCGGCATCCTGGTCGGCCATCGCTTCTTCACCGCCTATGCGCTGACGCTGATCCTCCAGCAGGTGACCATCACCGGCATCGTCGGCGTCGCCCAGGCGCTCGTCGTGCTCACGGCAGGGATCGATCTCTCGGTCGGCGCCATCATGGTGCTGTCCTCGGTGCTGATGGGACAGTGCGCCTTCGCCTACGGGCTGCCGGCGGGTGTGGCCATCCTCGCGGGCTTCGGCCTCGGCGCCGCCGCGGGCTGGTGCAATGGCGTGCTCGTCGCCCGCATGAAACTGCCGCCCTTCATCGTCACGCTCGGCACCTGGCAGATCGTGCTGGCGGCGAACTATCTCTATTCCGGCAACCAGACGATCGGCGCGGCGCAGATCTCAATGCAGGCGCCGCTGCTGCAATATCTCGGCAATACCTTCGTGATCGGCGGCGCGGGCGGCGCCACCTTCACCTATGGCGGCGTGCTGATGATCGGCCTTGTGCTGCTCTTTGCCTATGTGCTGCGGCATACCGCCTGGGGGCGGCACGTCTATGCCGTGGGCGACGATCCCGATGCCGCCGCACTGGCCGGGGTGAACGTGCGGCGGATGCTGATCGGCGTCTACACGCTCTCGGGCCTCGTCTGCGCCATCGCCGGCTGGGCGCTGATCGGCCGCATCGGCGCGATCTCGCCCAATTCCGGCCAGTTCGAGAACATCAACAGCATCACCGCGGTGGTGATCGGCGGCATCTCGCTGTTCGGCGGCCGCGGCTCGATCCTCGGCATGATCTTCGGCGCCATGATCGTCGGCGTCTTCACCCTCGGGCTCAACATGTATGGCACCGACCCGCAATGGACCTACCTGATGATCGGCGCGCTGATCATCGTCGCGGTCGCGGTGGACCAGTGGATCAGAAAGGCGGCGGTGTGATGGAACCCGTTCTCAAGGCGCGTGGCCTCATCAAGCGGTATGGCCGGGTCACGGCGCTCGACCATTGCGATTTCGACCTGCACCCCGGCGAGATCCTCGCCGTCATCGGCGACAACGGCGCCGGCAAGTCCTCGCTGATCAAGGCGCTCTCCGGCGCCATCCAGGTCGATGAGGGCGAGATCCATCTCGAGGGGAAGCCCGTGCGCTTCGCCTCGCCGATCGCCGCCCGCGCCGCCGGCATCGAGACGGTCTACCAGACGCTCGCCATGGCGCCGGGCCTGTCGATCGCCGACAACATGTTCATGGGCCGCGAACTGCGCAAGCCGGGCCTGCTCGGCAAGGTGTTTCGCAAGCTCGACCATGCCGAGATGCAGCGCATCGCCCGTCAGAAACTCTCCGATCTCGGGCTGATGACGATCCAGAACATCAACCAGGCGGTGGAAACCCTCTCCGGCGGCCAGCGCCAGGGTGTCGCCGTCGCCCGCGCCGCCGCCTTCGGCTCCAAGGTCATCATCCTCGACGAGCCGACCGCCGCCCTCGGCGTCAAGGAATCCCGCCGCGTGCTCGAACTCATTCTCGACGTGAAGGCCCGCGGCATCCCCATCATCCTGATCAGCCACAACATGCCGCATGTCTTCGAGGTGGCGGACCGCGTTCATATCCACCGCCTCGGCCGCCGGCTCTGCGTGATCGACCCGAAGACGCATTCGATGTCCGACGCCGTCGCCTACATGACCGGCGCGCGCACGCCGGATGCGGTGCTCGATCCGGCGGCCTGATCCGGCCCGGTTGCGTGGATGTCGGTTGCGTAGATGCCGGGATGAAGGGTTCGATCGTTCTGAAAAAACGATCAATTAGATCTAATCGTTCTGTATAGACGATGATATGGCGATGCCGCTATCACGGTGGCATCGCCGGATCGCGGACTTGCTGCCGCCCCGGCGCCCGACCCGGAGGCATTCATGATCACCCAGGATTTCGCCCGCTTCGCCCGCGCCCGCCTCGCCCGCACCCGTCACACCGGCCTGCTCGCCATCGTACGCCAGTTCACGCCGAACTGGTTCGCCGCGACGATGGGCACCGGCATTCTGGCGCTCGACCTCAACCAGCTGCCCGGCCTGCACCGTCCGGCGATGGCGCTCTGGCTGCTGAACATCGCACTGTTCGCGCTGTTCACCCTGCTCTACGCCGCGCGCTGGCTGCTCTACCCGCGTGAGGCCGCGCGGATCTTCGGCCACGCCGTAATGTCGATGTTCCTCGGCACCATCCCGATGGGTCTCGCGACCATCATCAACGGCTTCATCGCCTTCGGCCTCGCCCCGCTCGGGCCGGACGCGGTCGGCATCGCCACCGCCCTCTGGTGGGTGGATGCGGCGCTGTCGGTCGTCATCGGCATCGGCGTGCCCTTCCTGATGGTCATCCGCCAGACCCATGCGATCGAGACGATGACGGCGGTCTGGCTGCTGCCGGTGGTCGCGGCCGAGGTCGCGGCGGGGAGCGGCGCGCAGATCGTCCCGCATCTCGGCAACCCGCATCTGGCCCTGCTGGTCGATATCCTGTCCTACGCGCTCTGGGCCTACTCGGTGCCGGTCGCGCTCGGCATCGTCGCGGTGCTGCTGCTGCGCCTCGTGCTGCACCGGCTGCCGCATCGCGACATGGCGCCCTCGTCCTGGCTCACTCTGGGGCCGATCGGCACCGGCGCGCTCGGCCTGCTGCTGCTCGGCGCCGATGCGCAGGGCGCGCTCGCCCCGCTCGGCCTGCCGGGGCTCGCCGATGCGGCGCGCGGCATCGGGCTGATCGGCGGCGTCATCCTTTGGGGGTACGGCGTCTGGTGGCTCGCCTTCGCGGTGCTCGCAACGCTGCGCTACCTGCGCGCCGGCATCCCGTTCAATCTCGGCTGGTGGGGCTTCACCTTCCCGCTCGGCGTCTACACCGCCGCCACCTTCGCGCTGGCCGGGCAGACCCATCTCGCCGTCTTCCACATCGCCGCCGTGGCGATGACGGCGAGCCTCGCCACCCTCTGGGCGATCGTTGCGGCGATGACGCTGCGGGGGGCCGCAAGCCGCGCGCTCTTCGTCGCGCCCTGCCTGCTGGGCGCCGCCCTGGCGGACGATGCGCCGGCAGCCTGATCGCGGCTCTCTCGTGCGGACCGGGCGGCACCATGCCGTCCGGTCTGGCCAACCGGAAGCGGCTGCATTAACGTTTCCGTCGCGTTCCGTTGCTGACGGACGCGCCGGTCCCGCTTCCGGTTCGTCATCCGGCATCAGCCGGGACCCGCCCGCCGCGCCTTTCGAACAGAGTGCCAAAACGGGGAGGATCTCATGAAAAAATTCATCAACGCACCGGAAAACGTGGTCGCCGAAGCGCTGGCCGGCATGGCTGCCGCGCATCCCGATCTCATCCGCGTCCACACCGATCCCGATTTCATCACCCGCGCGGATGCGCCGGTGCGCGGCAAGGTGGCGCTGGTCTCCGGTGGCGGCTCCGGCCACGAGCCGATGCATGGCGGTTTCGTCGGCCGCGGCATGCTCGATGCCGCCTGCCCCGGCGCGGTCTTCACCAGCCCGACGCCGGACCAGATGCTCGCCGCCACCAAGGCGGTCGATGGCGGGGCCGGCGTGCTGCATATCGTGAAGAACTACACCGGCGACGTGCTGAACTTCGAAATGGCCGCCGACCTCGCGAAGGAGGAGGGGCTCGACGTCGCCGCCGTCGTGATCGATGACGATGTTGCCGTGCAGGACAGTCTCTATACCGCCGGCCGCCGCGGCGTCGGCGCCACGATCCTCGCCGAGAAGATCTGCGGCGGTGCCGCCGAGGCCGGCGCCGACCTCGCCAGCGTCGCTGCCCTTTGCCGCGAGGTGAACGGCGCCGCCCGCTCGATGGGCGTTGCGCTCAGTCCCTGCACCGTGCCGCATGCCGGCAAGCCGAGCTTCACCCTTGGCGAGGGCGAAATGGAATACGGCATCGGCATCCATGGCGAGCCCGGCCGCAAGCGCATCCCCATCGAACCGGCGGACCGCGTTGCCGAAATGCTGATGGAACCCATCCTCGCCGATCTGCCGTTCCGCCAGGGCGACAAGGTTCTGCTCTTCGTCAACGGCCTCGGCGGCACGCCGCTGGTCGAGCTCTACATCCTCTATCGCAAGGCCGCGGAGATCGCGCGCAGCCACGGGCTGACGGTCGCGCGCTCGCTGGTCGGTCCCTACATGACCAGCCTCGAGATGGCCGGCACCTCGATCACCCTGCTGCGCCTGACCGACGACATGATCCGTCACTGGGATGCGCCGGTGGTCACCCCGGCGCTGCGCTGGGGCGCCTGAGGCGGGCAGGGGGATTGCACATGGCCGACCAGCTCGACGTCCCACTGCTCACCGCCTGGCTCGGCCGCGTCGCCACCGCGATCGAGGCGCAGCAGGGCTATCTCTCCGATCTCGATGCCGCGATCGGCGATGGCGATCACGGCGCCAACCTCGCTCGCGGCTTCAAGGCGGTGATGGCGAAGCTCGGCACGCCCGCCGATCCGGCGGCGCTGTTCCGCAGCGTCGGCATGACGCTGATCGGCACCGTCGGCGGCGCCTCCGGCCCGCTCTACGGCACGCTCTTCGTCGAAATGGCCAAGGCCGCCGCCGGCCGCGCCACGCTCGACGCCCCCGGCTGGCACGGTGTGCTTGCCGCTGGCGTCGCCGGGGTCGTTGCCCGTGGCAAGGCTGCCCCTGGCGACAAGACGATGATCGACGCGCTCGCCCCCGCCGTCGCCGCTCTCGAAGGGGCGGCCAGCCTGCCCGAGGCGCTCGCCCGCGCGGCCGCGGCCGCGCGCGCAGGTGCCGAGGCCACCGCGCCGCTGGTCGCCCGCAAGGGCCGCGCCTCCTATCTCGGCGAACGCGCGATCGGCCATGTCGATCCGGGAGCGACCTCGTCGGCGATGCTGCTCGCCGCCCTCGCCGAAGCCGCCGGCTGAGCGGCCCGGCACGCCGCGCCATGGCGACAGGCCTCCTCCTCGTCTCCCACAGCGCGGCGCTGGCCCGCGCCACCGCCGAACTCGTCCGGCAGATGACCGGCGATCGCCTCGCCCTCGCGATCGCCGCCGGCGCCGGGCCGGATCATGCCGAACTCGGCACCGACCCGCTCGCCATCCTCGCCGCCTGCGAGGAGCTGGCCGGCTGCGAGGGAATCGTCGTGCTGATGGATCTCGGCAGCGCCGTGCTCAGCGCCGAAATGGCGCGCGACCTCGCGGACGATGCCCTGCGCGCCCGGCTTCACCTCGCCCCGGCGCCCTTCGTCGAGGGGGCGCTGGCCGCAGGCGTCGCCGCCGCCGCCGGGCAGGCCGCCGACCGCGTGGCCGCCGAGGCGATGGCTGGGCTCGCGCCGAAACAGGATGCGCTCGCCCCTCCCGAACAAGCCGCGCCGCCGCCAGCGGCCACGTTCACCCGCGAGGTGACGCTGGCCGATCCGAACGGGCTGCATCTGCGCCCCGCCGCGCGCTGCGTCGAAATTGCCGCCCGGTTCGATGCCACGCTGCACCTCCGCTACAATGGGCGCGTCGCTCCGCTCGACAGCCCGACCGCGCTGATGGCGCTCGGCGCGAAGGGGGATGCCGCGGTGACGATCGAGGCGTCCGGTCCCGAGGCCGAGCCCGCCGCCGCCGCCCTCGCCGCCATCCTCGCCGAGCGCCCGGCGGATTCTCACACCGAACCGGGTGCAATTGCGGCGCCCGGCGGAGTCGTGCCGATGTCCCCCGGCCGCGCCGCCGGCCCGGTCGTCGCCGTGTCCCGCGCCCTGTCGGCAGTGCCTGAAACCACGGTGACGGACCGCGCGGCGGCGCTTGCCCGGCTCGATGAAGCGCTGGCCGCCGCCCGCGCCGCGCTGGCCGGCAACCCGATCCTCGCCGCCCAGGCCGCCCTGCTCGCCGACCCGGCGCTGATCGGCCCCGCCCGCGCCGCGATCAAGAGCGACGGACGCCACGAGGCCGCCGCCTGGCGCGACGCCATCGCCGCCGCCGCCGCCAGCCACGAGGCGCTCGACGATCCCTATCTCCGCGCCCGCGCCCGCGACCTGCGCGAGGCCGGCGATGCCGTGCTCCGCGAGCTGCTCGGCGGCTTCGGTCTCGACCTGCCTGCCGCGCCCGCGATCATCGCGGTGGACGAGCTCACCGCCGCCGAGGCGGCGAGCCTGCCGCCCACCACCCTCGGCGTGCTCGACCGGCGCGGCGGCCCCACCAGCCACGCCGCGATCCTGCTGCGCGCCGCCGGCATTCCCGCGCTCGGCGGTGTCGTGCTCGACAAGCTGCCGACCCGCGTCGCCTTCGATGGCGCGACCGGCGAACTCGTCACCGAACCCGATGCCGCGACCGAAGCCCGTTACCGCGCCGCCGACCTCCTCGCGCCGGGCCCGGCCTCCGTCATCCTTCCCGACGGCGAGTCGCTCGAATTCTGGGCGAATGTCGCCGGCCCCGCCGATGCCGCCGCCGCCGCCCGCGCCGGCGCCTTCGGCATCGGCCTCGCCCGCACCGAAATGCTCTTCCTCGGCCGCGCCGACATGCCCGGCGAGGATGAGCAGGAAGCCCGTATCGCCGCGATGATCGCGCCGTTCCGCGGGCGTCCGGTCGTGGTCCGCCTGCTCGATGCCGGGGCGGACAAGCCGGTGCCCTTCCTCGCCCTGGCGGCGGAGGAAAACCCCGCCCTCGGCGTGCGCGGCGTGCGCGCGCTGCTCCGCCGGCCGGAATTCTGCGCCGCGCATCTGCGCGCTTTGCTGCGCGCCGGCGCCGGGCACGACCTGCGGATCATGGTCCCCATGGTCACCTTCGCCGCCGAGTTGCGCGCCATACGCGACGTGCTCACGGCCGCCGCGCGGGAGGTGGGGTGCGAACCGCCGCCGCTCGGCGCGATGATCGAGGTGCCCGCCGCCGCCCTCACCGTGCCGGAGTTGCTGGCGGTGAGCGATTTCTTTTCGATCGGCACCAACGATCTCACGCAATATGTCCTCGCCGCCGATCGCGGCCACAAGGATCTCCCCGGTTTCGCCGATGCCGGCCATCCGGCGGTCATCGGCCTCTGCGCCCAGGTCTGCCGCGACGCCGGCACGGCTCCGGTCTCGGTCTGCGGCGAAGCCGCTGGCGATCCGGCGACCGCCCGTCTCCTGGTCGAGGCTGGCATCCGCAAGCTCTCGATGGGTGCCGCCCGGCTAGGGGCGATCCGCGCGGCGTTTCCCGCCAACATATTCTGACGTCAGCTTACCCCAGGCCACGGCGCCGCCGCTCGGTCCGCCCCTTGCCCCGTATTTCCGGGCGAGGGGCCGGAACTGGTCAGGCCGTCAGCCTGGTCTCCGCCTGCTGCAGCACCGGATAGCGCAGACCGGCCTTGAGCGGCGTCACGGTCAGAACACGGCCTTTGAGCAGGCTCGCCGGTACTACCGCCGCCCCATCGGTCCAGCGGCCATCCGCTTCCACGCCGTGCCACCCTTGGGCCAGTGCCGGGTGATCGAGTGCCACCCGTTCGTCGCCCGCCCTCAAGGCGCCGATCTTGACGCCGAGCCGGCGGCGGTCGCGCGGGTCGGGCGTGACCTCGGCGGGAACCGCGCTGCGCGATGTGATGATCGCGGCGCCATCGGCGCGGTACTCGACCCGAAGCTGCGCGTCGTCCGTTGTTTCGAATCCTGCGCGATCGAGGATCTGCATCCGGACCTGCTCGACGATCGCGCCATGCTCGGCGAACGCGGCGCAGCTTGCCGCCTCGCGCAGCGGCTGTGCGAATTCCGGATGCAGGGCGATGGCGACACCGCCATTCTCGAAAGCCTGGCGGTTGCCGGTATCGAGGTAGCTTTCCGCCGGCATGTTCTCGGCCAGCAGGATCGCGTGCGACAGCAGTTCGACATGGTAATAGGTCACGCTGCGCCGTTCGATCTGCCGGATCGTCATGCCATTGACGAGCGCTTTCGCCGGGATCAGCGTATTGTTGAAATAAAAGGCGTGATCCGGCGAAACGACGAGGTCGCGCGCCGGCACGTTATCCGCAATCGCATGAGCGCCGATCAGCACCGGCTGCACCGCGTCGGGCCTGGCGTGGCGACCCGGCTCGATCGTGCGGTGTCCGATCCACACCACGGGTGCCGTCCCGCCGTCGTGCAGAAGGACGGAATCTCCCTTCGCCAGTGTCTCCACCGGGATTTCACCGCGCGTGGTCGCAATCCGGGTGCCCTCGGCAAAACAGGCATTCGAACCAAGCGATGACAAAGACGGTGTCACACTATCGAACGTAATTTCGCCAGTACTCTGACCTTGTATGTCATAGAATAAATTCTGCTGCGTATAGAGATTTACGTCAACATGTCTGATACCGCGGACAGCAAGGAATTCCAGTCCGTGTACATCGAGTCCCTGCGTATTGCCATTATATCCGCCGGGGCCGAAGCCGCCGCCGGACGTCGTGCCCGGGAAAATAGCGTTGTCGTAAATGACGCCGTGGCCCGCCTGAACTTGCCCGCTGTTTCCGACCATCCCGGTGATTGTGTTGCCTTCCCAGGTCCCGCTGATCGACAGGACGGGATATCCTTGGCCGGTAACGACACCGATGTTCAGGGGGTTCGTGATGGTGGCGATCGTTGTCGAGATCGTCACGTTGATCGTGTCTGTGTATGAACCGTCGGTAAAGGTGTATGTAAAAGTTTCCTGTCCGGACATAAGAAGCACCTCAAAAATTAAAGTTTTATGAGTATAAATATGACGTGCACCCCTGAATTGGCGCCATTTTTGGGTAGAGTCCGTTTCTCGAGGAGACGGACGAATGAAGCGGAGCAGGTTTTCGGACGAGCAGATT